>NZ_CP109901.1:1806613-2107715 GCF_033095805.1 Serratia sp. UGAL515B_01
CATTGGTAACGTCTCTTATTTTGTATTGATTAAATCCACACTTGGAGCCTTCTTTCCCGTATTCGGCGACGGGAATACTGTTTCTGCGGTCATCGTAGCTTCGGTCATCCTGTGGGGATTCCATATTCTGCTACTACGTGGCGTCAAAAGCGCGGCAGCTATCAATACTATTGCCACTGTTGCTAAAATTCTGCCGATAATCCTCTTCGTTATTGTGTTGATTTTTGCTTTCAAAGCTGATGTTTTCGCACTCAACTTCTGGGGCGCACCACACGTCGCGGCAAGCGTTGGTGATTTGTCTCATCTTAACGACTATGGCTATGTTGGGCATGCCGCAGCGGCTATCGTACCAACTGCTGAGCCGGAGTCTCTGTTCAGTCAGGTTCGCAGCACCATGCTGGTAACAGTGTTTGTGTTCCTAGGTATTGAAGGTGCCAGCGTCTATTCCCGTTATGCCAAAGATCGCAAACACGTTGGTATCGCAACGGTAATGGGATTCATTGGCGTACTGTGCCTGTTAGTGCTGATCACCATGTTGTCATATGGCGTAATGTTACGTCCCGATTTGGCTGCTCTGAGACAACCTTCCATGGCTGGGGTTCTTGAAGCCATTGTCGGGCGTTGGGGTGCGATCTTCATCAGTGTGGGGTTGATTGTTTCAGTACTCGGTGCTTACCTCTCTTGGTCACTGTTGGCCGCTGAGGTGCTGTTTTCTGCAGCAAAAAGTGAAATCATGCCAAAAGTGTTTGCTACTGAGAACAGCAATTCAGTGCCATCCTCAGCCGTGTGGTTAACCAACATTACTATTCAGGTCTTTCTCATTCTGACCCTGTTTAGCCAATACGCCTTCCAATTGGCGCTTGAGTTGACCAGTTCACTGACGCTGATCCCCTATCTGCTGGTTGGCGCCTACGGCTTAAAACTGGCATGGACTGGGGAATCTTATGAAACCGATAAGGCCGATCACAAGAAAGACCTGATCATTGCGGTTATCGCTACGTTATATTCACTACTTATGATCTACGCTGGTGGAATGAAATATCTGCTGCTATCGGCCATTATCTATGGCCCAGGCACAGTGCTGTACATTATGGCCAAACGTGAACAGCATGCAAAAATGTTCACCCCGGCTGAAATGGGGCTCTTTGTTATCGTCATGGTCGCCGCAGTTATTGCAATCTACAACATTGCAACAGGCGTTATTACTATCTGATCGAGGCAAGACATTATGTCGACTAAAAAAAAGACACAGACGAAGTTTGGTGTGCATTCAGAAGTTGGTAAATTACATAAAGTGATGGTTTGTGCTCCTGGCAAAGCACATAACAGGCTGACACCAAGTAATTGTGATGAACTGTTATTCGACGATGTGCTTTGGGTAGAACGTGCTAAGCGTGACCATTTTGACTTTATGACCAAGATGCGTGAACACGGCGTTGATGTGGTCGAAATGCACAATCTGCTGGCTGAAACTCTAACCCTTCCAGAAGCCAGAAAGTGGATACTAGACCAACAGATTGTCCCTAACGAAGTGTCGTTGGGTATTTTGAATGAAACCCGCAGCTTTTTGGATGGACTAGCCCCCCGCACATTGGCTGAAGTGCTGATTGGCGGTCTTTCTACCAATGAATTGGCGAAAGAAGGCTATGCCGACAATGAGGAATTGAAGCTAATCCGTGAAGCCGTGGGCATTACCGAATACCTGTTACCACCATTACCGAATACCTTATATACCCGTGATACTACCTGTTGGATCTACGGTGGCGTTACCCTTAACCCACTGTACTGGCCAGCTCGTCACGAAGAAACCATTCTGACAACAGCGATCTATAAATTCCATCCAGACTTTGGCTCTGCCAATGTCAACGTCTGGTGGGGAGATCCAACCGTGCATCACGGTACCGCAACCTTAGAAGGTGGCGATGTAATGCCGATTGGTAACAAAACTGTGCTAATTGGTATGAGTGAACGTACTTCTCATCAGGCGATTACTCAGTTGGCAGCGGCATTGTTTTCCAATAAACATTCCGGGGTTGAGCGGGTTATGATTGCCGCGATGCCGAAACTGCGTGCGGCTATGCACCTTGATACGGTATTCACCTTCTGCGATCGCGATGTTGTTACGCTTTATCCGGCAATTGTCAATCAGATCAAGACGTTCTCTCTGCGTCCTGACGATGGCCCAACAGGCATGAAGCTCAGCCGTGACAAAGGTACCTTCGTCGAAGCGATTGCTGGGGCGTTAAACCTGAAGAAACTGCGTGTGGTTGAAACCGAGGGTAACGATTACGATACCGAACGTCAGCAATGGGACAGCGGTAATAACATGGTCGCCCTATCTCCTGGTGTGGTTCTCGCGTATGACCGTAATACCAAAACCAACACTCAACTGCGTAAAGAAGGTGTGGAAGTTATCGAGATTGTCGGTAGCGAGCTGGGACGTGGGCGCGGTGGTGGCCACTGTATGACTTGCCCGATTATTCGTGACGCCATTGACTACTAACAATTAACGTACTTAATTCAAGCCGGATAAACAATGTTTATCCGGCTTTTTACTTTTGGAGCAACTCACGATGGCTTGTAATTGCTTTATCTGAGCCGGAAGTGACTAATAGCGGAAAGTATATTGTAAAGACGCACTTTATGCTTTTAAAATTGATCTTTTCATGACAAAATCCCGTCAATGGATTTAAATGAATCATCGATTACAACTTGCCTAGGGATAATTATCGTCAACAATCAAATTGATTATTTTGAAAAAAATAAATGAGAGGCCTTAATGCTACGTTTCCCCTTCACTCTCTCTTTACTCACTGGCAGTATGCTCCTTGTCTCAACCCCACTCTTTGCCTCCTTACAACCCGTTAGCGAAGCACCACTCTCTAACGAGACTGAATTGCGTTGTAAATTCAATGTGGATAATAGTACAGACTGCGTAAGCAGATACACATACACTATCCTCAAGCCAAGTGGACGTGAGATGCTTTCGCGCCTCAATCTCAATTACGCCGAAAACGACAGCATGGTTGTCGAAAAAGCTGAGCTGACTCAACCAGGTGAGAAGCCAGTGCCGCTCGACAAGTCGCAGATTGACACCCGAATGGCACCCAATCCTGATCAAGGCTTTCTGCGCGAGCGACAAACTTCGTTTGCCTTCCCTAACCTACGTGTTGGTAGCCGTATCAGCTACACTGTGCGTTCACATATCTCCGCCAAGCCTTTCAGCCCTAACTTCCACTATGTATTATCCTTTGGTCCTGAACCGGTGCGTTACGATCGCTTTGATGCTGAGTATATTGCAGAACGCCCGATTTTTGTGCGCAGCGAGCAAATGAACACCTACCATATCGAGCAGAGCGCGGATAAAAAAAGTGTAAAAATCAGCCTCAAAGCTGCACCGTTCTATTTGAACTATATCAATGAGTCCAACAACGGCTATCTGCGTAACCCACCCCGAGTGGAAATGGGAAGCTCGCTTAACCTTCAGGATAACTTTGGCCTCTTGGCGAAACGTTACAACGAGATCCTCTCAGCCACACTACCCAAAGGTGCAGCGGCCGCAGTTGCCATCAATAAGCACAAGCCTGCCCCCGAGCAAGTCACAGCGTTTATGCAATATATCTACGATAACTACCGTTATCTGGGGGACTGGCGCCTTAGCGAACGTGGGTATATTCCATTTTCCCTGGCAGAAATTGAACGCCATGGCTACGGGGACTGTAAGGATCTTGCGATACTTTTAAGCGCCATGCTCAACGCTTCCGGTATCAAGGCGGAGCCGGCTCTAGTTATACGAGGCAAGGTGGCACCAAGCTTATTGATCCCTGGTGTTGCTGCTCCCAATCATGTAATCGTCCGGGCGGAAGTGAATGGTAAGACCTGGTGGCTAGACCCAACTAACCCGTCTTTTGCTCCCGGACGCATTATGCCAGACATCCAACAACGTTGGGCACTGGTACTGGGTGCTGATGGGCAGGTACGGCAGGACAATATTCCGTTGGAAAAACCAGCGCTCATAATCCATGTTGTTAAGAAAGACCAATTTACTGCAGACGGTAACTCCAAAGTTACAGGTAGCGTAGACCTGTCTAACTCAGCGTTGATGCAGCTCAGCGCGAACGACCGCTTGCATGGGCGAACCAGTTCGGATAAGGGTCTGTGTCAGTACTTTGCTAACGAAGTCAGTGAATGTCATCTGAAACGCGACGAAAGCCGGTTCGTTCTCCCTGCAAGTTACCGAGTGACTGCCAGCCTCATTGATCTGAGCGCACTGGATATTCTTCGGAACCAGTATATTTATAGCCGCGATGATCTTGCCGAACAATGGAATGAATTATCCAAATATCGCAGAGAAGGGCAACTGGCGGATCTTTACATAGATGACCCTCAGACCCTCTCCTACGATATCCAACTATCGGGCAGCAAAATCGTTGAACCCGCGCACGCTTGCAAAATACGCTCGCCGTGGTTCGATATCGATATGCAAGCAGAACCAAACAGTTCAGGCTACCACTATCGCTATCGGGAAGTACAAAAAGTCAGTTGGTTAAGCCACAGTGAAATTAACAGCGAAGAGTTTGGTAAGCTTATCGAACAGAGCCGTAACTGCGTAGAACAGTTACGGATGGTGGTGCAAAAGCCAGCCTAAGGCTTGGAGCAAGGCGGAGGATATCCGCCTTGCTCCAACGGGTTAAAAATGGTCGATTTTCACAATCTCATCAAACGGTAATTTGCCAATCCGTGGGTAAGGTTCACCGATACCTTTGCCAATGGCCACCATCAATGCAATCTGATAATGGGCCGGTTTGTTAATGATCTTGCCAACGGCATCAAAGTCAAAACCATCCATTGGGCAGGAATCATAGCCTTGCGCCTTGGCCGCCAGCATCAGAGTTTGTGCAAAGATACCACTGCTGCGCATCACTTCATCGCGCTGAACCTGTTCTTTATCACGATAATACTGTTCGATAGCAGGCAATAAATACTGTTGTACTGGTTCTGCCGCTGCTGCCCAGATATTTTTTGCCTGAGACTGCCAGCTAGACAGGTCACCACAGAGCACAATTAGCATTGAAGCATCGGTAACTTGTGCCTGGTCCCAGGCAGCTTGACGGATCTTTTCGCGTTGAGCGCGATCTTCAATCAGAACCGGGCGCCAATGCTGTAGATTAAATGCGCTTGGTGCGTTTTGCAGGGCAATATTGAGCAGTGCTTTCTTTTCATCAAGTGACATTATGTGTTGAGGGTCGAACTGTTTGGTAGCACGGCGTTGTTGAATGGCATCAAGAGTATTCATTGTTATCCTCAGATTAGTTGACTGCAGGCCAAGACTATTTCACGTTTTTACTTCTACTGCGAGAGAGTCGCGTTCTGTTTCAACAAAATTTTCCCTCGCTAAAAGCCTCAACTCTTCGCGGCTGTCATCACCTTAAGTGGTTGGGCATCAGGCAGGATATTCATATGTTCAAGTACCTGCGCCATGATTTTACCGAATGTCGGACCTGCTACCGAGCCCCCAAAATGTTTTCCCGCTTTGGGGTTGTTGACCATCACAACCAGGGCGACCTGCGGATTGCTGGCAGGTGCCACACCGGCAGTATAATTGATGTACCCCCCATCGTATTTACCACTTGGCCCAATCTTCTCGGCAGTACCGGTTTTGATTGCCAGTCGGTAACCAGGAACCGCGGCGCTGAGGCCACTTCCACCAGGCAAAGCATCGCTTTCCATCATATGTACGACGGTTTTTACCACGTTTTCAGGCATAATCCGCTGTCCCACGACAGGTGGAGTCACTTTGGTAATAGAAAGCGGACGATAGACACCGAAAGAGCCGATTGTGGCATATTCACGTGCCATTTGCAGGGGAGTGACACGCAAACCGTAGCCAAAGGAGAACGTCGCTCGTTCAATATCCGCCCACCGGACTCGATGGGTAGGTAGATAGCCACTGCTTTCGTTTCCAATGCCTAGTGTGGTAGGCCGCCCAAGGCCGAAACTGCGGTATACCGCGGGTAATGTGCTGGCAGGCATAGCCAACGCAATATGTGAAACTGCAATATCACTGGATTTTTGCAGCACACCGGTGATGGTCAATTTCGACCAGTGCCCTACATCTTTGATAAGATGCCCGTTCACTCGATAAGGGGTGGTGTCTAACACGGTGTCAGGCTGAATTATGTTGTGGTCTAATCCGACCATGACAACCACAGGTTTAATCGTCGAGCCAGGTTCAAAACTGTCACTGCTGCAAACATTATGGATATTTTTTGCAGGGGTATTACCATAGTTGTTCGGGTTAAAAGAAGGGTAACTTGCCATACCGAGTATCTCACCAGTATTGACCTTCACCACAACAGCGCAACCTGAGTCGGCCTGATTGGCAAGCACACTATCTCGGATTTTAGAGAACAGCACGTACTGGATAAATTTATCGATGCTCAGTGTTACGTTAGGTGGTGGCACAGGGTCGACACGTTTAATAACACTTATCACCGCCCCACTGCCATCTTTCTGGTAAACCCGCAGACCGCTCTTGCCTTGCAACAATGAGTTGAATCCTAGCTCGATCCCTTCCAGTCCCTGATTATCCTGCCCCACAATACCAATTAATCCCGCTGCATCCTGACCCATTGGATAAAAGCGGCTGAAGTCTTGCTCGGTACTAACACCAGTCAGATGCAGTTTCCTAATATAATCTGCGTTTCCGTCTTCCACTTTACGTGCCAAATACACAAAGCGTCTGCGTGCATTAGACTGGATGAGATGTTGAATATCGCTCAGTGGTACTTGCAACACATTGGCCATGCTCTGCCAGCGTTCATCACGGGTATCCGTGTTAGTATCGAGAATATGTTTAGGATCCAGTACGATATCTTTGGAAGAAACGCTCACAGCCAGCGGCGCATCATTTCGGTCGGTAATCATTGCACGGTTAGTTGGCACCACCTGAGTACGAATAGAACGTTGAGCGGCCTGCTCGGCCAATTGCTGATTTTCCATCAGTTGCAAATACCCAACCCTGAACACCAGTAATAGGAAACACACCAGTATTCCTGCGCATACCCAGCCAAAGCGCATCGTAGAATAATTTTTACTACTTTTCCTGGTTGAATAAGCCACGTTAACCCTGCGTTTTTATACTGACTGTTTATCAGTTAAGTCTACCGCTGAAGGGAATTTTTAGTGGATTGCAGTTTGTAAGAAAGTAAAAACAAACGCGTTTAATATTGAATATCTTCACAGCCCTGAAACAGTTAGTGAGTTCCTGTAATGCCAGCCTGATGTTTTACCATGGTGAAACTCTGTGCTAAGTGTAATTCCTCAGCACAGAGTTTTAGGTTGTGGGTTACCTGGTCGATATACCCAGTTTTTTCATTTTTGATAACAGAGTGGTGCGCTTAAGTCCTAGACGCTGGGCCGCACCGTACGGGCCTGCCACAACGCCATTGGTTTCCTTCAATACGCGCATAATCCGCTGTTGCTCGTTCTCTCCCTGTTGGAACGGTTCAACAGTCGGTGGGGACAATACCGTAGATGACAGCGAATATTGCAACTCGGTAAGTTGCAGATTGAGCACCGTTCCCCGGGTTAATAACACCGCACGCTCAATTACATTTTCTAATTCACGTACATTTCCCGGCCACGGCATCCGGCTTAGAGTACGCAGCGTTTCTGCTGGAATGCTGTTGATAGTACGTTTCATGCGGCGGGCAATCTTGTAGGTCAGGAATTTCACCAAATGTGGGATGTCCTCTGGCCGTTCACGCAGAGGGGGAATGAATATGGGGAAAACATTTAGCCGATAAAACAGATCGCTACGGAATTCACGGTCGAGGACCATTTGCTGCAAATCCCGATTGGTAGCAGCAATCATGCGCACATCCACCGAGATCAGTTTATTGCCCCCTACCCGTTCAAACTCGCGTTCTTGCAATACCCGCAACAGCTTTGGCTGTAGCTCAATGGGGATTTCCCCCACTTCATCCAGGAACAACGTACCTTTGTCTGCCAACTCAAAACGCCCCATGCGTTGGTTAGTCGCACCGGTAAATGCCCCCTTTTCATGACCAAACAGATCGCTTTCCAGCAGCCCCGCAGGCATCACTGCACAGTTCATTTTTACCATACGCTGATCGCGGCGATCGCTCAGATTATGGATGGCCCGAGCAATAAGCTCTTTACCTGTACCTGTTTCACCGAGGATCAGCACGGAACAGTCGCTTTTAGCCACCAATTCTACTTGTTTGAGTACTGACGACATCACCACGCTGCGGCCAACAATCTCGCTAAAATCTGGGTTATTACCGTCAATTTGCTCGGTCAAATAGTGGTTTTCGTATACCAAATTCTCTTTTAATCGACTGATTTCTTGGTAGGCCAACGCATTATCGACTGCAATAGCGATACGCTCAGCGATTTGCTGCAGTACACGAAGATTCACAGCGTTAAAGTTATCCGGTTGGCATTGCGCCAGCTTCAACACCCCCAGCGTTTTTTTACCGAACATCAGTGGTAATATGCACACTATCTGGATTTGCTCTTGGCAAAGCTCGAAAAACTGACGCTCTTGATGTCCCAACGGATCGGAGTGTTTCAGATTTACCAGCAGCATTTCACCACTTTTCATCACCTGCTCCGATAGCGTGCCTGCCAAAGCAATGCTGTACTGTTGACGTTCAGCAATATGCCCCTTCAGATAATGCGTAGAGTAGAGCATCGCCTGTTCTGAGTTATCGCAGCACAACACCATGCTGATGGCATCAATCTTGAAGAAATGGTGAATTTCTTTTGAGATCTCACCGATTAAGTCATCCAAATTGAGTTTAGATAGCACGGCGTTAGTAACGTCCACCAGAATACGATAATCATCACGCTCATGGCACAATTGACGCTTTTCTCTTTCAGCCTTTTCATGATAAGCAATCTGCTTTACCGCTAATCCAACCAGTTCCATCAGCGTCTGCAATTGCACTAGGCAGGCATCACCGAATGGCTGTGTTCTACGGCGCAATAATTCGCAACCGCCGATCAGTTGACCACCTGCATACAACGGCATAAGGCAATACTCAGAGAAGGATGAATACAGTGCCAACATACTGATTTGCGGGTAACGTGCCTGTAAATCATCTACCTGCCAGCACTGCGGTAGTGTGCTATGTTTGAGCCTGCTCACTGGGCCATTCGCCAACAGGGTATCATCCTGATAGCCTACCGATTGTAGACTGGCGTCTAGCCCATATAGGCTGACGCGTTCACTGTTAGGCTCAAACAATACCAGCACTACACCTTCAGCAAGTTGCCAACGCTGTAATACCTGACGCAGTTGCAGTAACAGATCGTGGAAACTGTGCTGGTTAAGTAATATTCTGGTAACTTCGAGTAATTCCTGTTTTTCTAAGCGTAGATTCGACATGGTTTATTACTTGCCTGAGTAGCGAGTCTTAGGCCATGCCCCCCTAACTGCACGCGATAGCCGCTTGCGGTCATTTGCGCGCAAAGCAAGGCTGTCGGGTCTGAACAAAGGGCCACTTTGTCCTTCACTCTCCGCCTTGATGACGAACTTGTGAGTTTGCGACGATACCACGGGCAGTTAAGAGACACAGGCCTACTGTTCAACTTCACAAAGTTTAACGCTGAGCACAGCGTTCTCTCCCAACAGGGTCAACAAATGCGGGGCAAAGGCTCCGAATGGGGTAAATCGAGTAACCGATTGATACCATAAGCGCCCCGCAATCTTATCTGCCGCCCAGCGGTTACTTTGCCAATCACCGCTGCCGCTCTTCCTAGAGGGTGGGCTTGCAAGGCTGCAAGTACTTCCTGTTCAGCCTCCGGCGCGGTGACAATCACTAATTTGCCTTCATTGGCAAAGTTAATGGCCTCCAAACCAAGCAGTTCGCAGATCCCACGTACCGCCGAAGTCACAGGCAAGCGATTTTCTTCTACATCAATCCCCACGCCAGCAGCCTGGGCAAATTCGTGCAGTACGGCATTCACGCCCCCGCGAGTGGCATCGCGAAGCGCACGTACCCCAAGGATAGTACGTAAGGGGTCGATCAACGGTGCCAGCACGGCGCAATCGCTGATCGTATCCAGCGACATGCCTAACTTCTCGCGCAGGTTCAGGATTGCGGCCCCATGATCGCCCAGCGTACCGCTGACGATCACCACGTCACCAGCACATATATTCTGGGCGGCCCACTTGACGTTTGTGGGGATCACTCCGAGCCCGGCAGTATTGATAAACATTTTATCGGCGACACCGCGTTGTACCACCTTAGTATCGCCAGTCACTATTGCAATACCCGCCTGTTGCGCAGTGCTTGCCATTGAAGCCACCACCCGCTGCAAATCCGCCATTGGTAACCCCTCTTCTAAAATGAAACCACAGGATAGATAGCGTGCGCATGCTCCGCTCACGGCAAGATCGTTAGCCGTGCCGCAGACCGCCAATTTACCGATATCGCCGCCGGGAAAGAAAATCGGATCGATTACGTAACTATCCGTGGTAAATGCCAGCCGATCACCCTGCTGTACCAAAGCGGCCAAATCCAGCCTTGCCTGATCTTCCCGTTGGTTCAATTGCGGATTGGCAAATGCGGGCAGAAATACCTCCTCCAGCAATTGCTGCATAGCCTCCCCGCCACTACCGTGGGCCATAGTGATCACCTTATTCATGCCGAAACCTCATCTATCTCACGCCGGTATTGATACCAGGCAGCACAGGCACCTTCAGAAGAGACCATTAATGCGCCAAACGCATTTTGTGGCGTACATATCCGGCCAAACAGCGGGCAATCAGCAGGTTTACAGCGCCCCGTTAACACACGACCACAGCAGGCTTGAGGATGGTCCATCGTTTGGTGCTGTTGCGGACGAAATCGCAGTTCAGCGTCAAATTTTTCATAGGCGGGTTTTAAACTGATACCGGACTCGATAATGATACCCAAACCACGCCATTCACTGTCACCGCCAAAAGCAAACACCTCACTGATGGCCTGCTGTGCCAATAAATTCCCCTGTTCCGCTACCACGCGGCGGTATTGATTCTCGATCTTGTACTGTTGGCAGCAACACTGCTCAATCAGCATCATTACCCCCTGTAAAATATCCAATGGTTCAAAACCAGCCACCACCAGAGGCTTACGGTATTGTTGATTGATAAAAAGGTATGGTGCAGTACCAATCACCATGCTGACATGGCCAGGAGCCAGAAAACCATCAATACATACGTCAGGCTGTTGTAGAAGACTGCGCAGCGTTGGCATCAGGCTAATGTGTTGACAAAATACGCTGAAGTTTTGCAATCCCTCCCGCTTTGCCTGTTGTAACGTCAGCGCGGTCACCGGCATGGTAGTTTCAAAACCCAGTGCAAAAAATACGACCTGCCGCTGCGGGTTTTGCTTAGCCAATGTCAAAGCGTCCAGCGGCGAATACACTACGCGCACATCCGCGCCCTGTTCACGGGCCTGTAATAGTGAACCCTGTTTGCCGGGCACCCGGAGTGCGTCGCCAAACGTGCAGAAAATCACTTCAGGATGTTTGGCAATCTCGCTGCAAGCATCAATACGCCCCATCGGCAACACACACACTGGGCAACCTGGCCCATGGATAAACTCAATCTGTGGCGGTAGCAATTTATCCAAACCAAAACGAAAAATAGCATGGGTATGACCACCACAAACCTCCATAATCTGCAGCGGCCGTTCAGCACTGAACGGCAACTGTTCGGCACGTCGCACAATATGCCGTAATAGTGATTTCACACGTTGCGGATCGCGGAATTCATCAACGTACTCCATGATTGCCTTCCCCTGCTAAAAACAGTGCAACATCAGGCTCTACTTCCCCCATAGCCTGTAACGCTGCCAACATCTCCTCGGCCTCCTGGCGATCGAGGCGGTTCATGGCAAAACCGACGTGGATCAGTACCCAACAACCGAGCAGCGCTTCGAGGGGTTGATTGGCTTGGCATACCAGCGCAATATTCACTTCACGCTGCACGCCGCAAACCTCTGCCCAGGCGTATTGAGGCTGCTCTTCATGCAATGCCACAATCTGACCGGGGACGCCTATGCACATAACTGCTCCTCCAACCATGTCAGCCAGGCTTCCATCCCTTCGCCACCGGTTGCCGACAGGGTAATCACTTCGATGGTGGGATTTACCTGGCGAGCATTGGCAATGCAGGTAGCAACATCAAAGTTCACATACGGCAGCAGATCGATTTTGTTGAGTAACATCAGATTGGCAGCGGCGAACATATGCGGGTACTTCAGTGGTTTGTCTTCCCCCTCGGTAACGGATAACACCGCAACTTTATGTCGCTCTCCCAGATCGAAACTGGCTGGGCAAACCAAATTACCTACGTTCTCGATAAACAGCAGGCTGTTGGGTTTTAAAGCCAGGCATTGCACCGCATCCTGAACCATTTGCGCATCAAGGTGACAACCTTTACCGGTATTGACCTGTATCGCCGCCACGCCGGTAGCACGAATGCGTTCTGCATCATTACTGGTTTGCTGATCCCCCTCCACCACTGCACATTCCCGCATACCACGCAGCCGTAACAGGGTTTCGGTTAACAGGGTGGTTTTGCCAGAGCCGGGACTGGAGACCAGATTCAGTGCCAAAATACGTTGCTGGGCAAAGTGCCGTCGGTTTTGCGCTGCCAGACGATCATTCTTGTCGAGTACACTGGTTTCTATCTCCAGCATCCGACGTTGGCTGATGCCAGGCGCATGGGTTCCCGCTATCCCCAAACCATAATGCAGTTTGCCCTGCACGCTTCTCTGTGGGCGAAACGGGATTTTTACCTCATTTTCAATCGTCACTTCACCGTGGGCACAACCGCAAGTACTGCACATGTTAATTCCCCTTCAATTATTCGATTTCAAGACGTTTTATTTGCATACCGTCATCAGCTATCACCCGCAGGTTGCGCCCGGAACAGTGTGGGCAGACCAACACTTGAGGGACCAGCAACTGAACGTCTGCCTGACAGTCATGGCACCAGCACTGCGCTTGTTGTTCCTGCAAATGCAATTCACAGCCTTCTGCCAAAGTGCCACGGCATACCATATCGAAGCAGAACCTGAGTGATTCCGCTTCCACGCAGGAAAATGCACCAATTTCCAACCACACCGCCGTAATACGTTGCGCAGAATTTTGTTGTGCATGCTGCTGCATGATCTCCAGCGCGTGCTGACACAGCGTTATTTCATGCATTAAACCCACCTGTATTGAATGAATCCGGGCATAAAGAGATAACCTTGCAATTACAGTGCCAAAAACGAATGACATAAATCACATATTTGCTGAATGTCATGTCATCGACATTAATACAGATCTTTATCAGAGGAAGAGAAGGGGCTGAAAGAGCCCAAAATCAATTGAATTTAAAGGAAACGGTGACTCGATAATCATTTTGGCACGATTCATGCTTTATTCAGTAAAATTAACCATATCGAGTGACGATAATGAGTAAAATCCATGAAGTAACCCGACAAGCCGATTACATTGCCAGTATGAACCACTGCTTGAAGACACAATGGCAAACCTATCACAAGACGTTAACCAAGGCCGTCACCACAAGTAAAATCAATATTAATCATAGATTTACATATAGCCAAGAGGGCGATCTACGTTTTCTTTTATTTAACTACTTCATTGTCCGCATCCAACTTGGCGATGATTTTTACAGTCGTGATATCTGCTACAGCATTAATCTGGCCAAATCCCACGAAGCTGAAAACTTCGCCCCCTTCGCCCATGCCATGCTAGATGAAAATGGCAATATTGATGGTGAAGTCAATAGCCACGACATGCAGGCGGTATTGGACCACTACCTAGATAAGATCGCTGTAATTTATCAATGTCTGTATGACTCCTTACATAACGACCACGCTATTCATGACGCCCTGAAAAAAATCACCCTATCAGTCTGATTACTGATACTCAAATGTCGAAATGTCATTTTTTACTGCAGATTTCGTCAAAAGTGACGAAGCAAGGAGTGTGCATGAACCGCTTTATTATTGCGGACCCTAAATTATGTATTGGTTGTAATACCTGCATGGCAAGTTGTTCGACAGAACACCGACTACTGGGTCTACAGGCAATGCCGCGTTTGCAAGTAATACGCAATGCCCAAGCTTCAACGCCAGTGATGTGCCATCAGTGTGAAGATGCACCTTGCGCTCAAGTGTGTCCGGTCAATGCAATCCGCCATCAGGATGATGCCATCGTGCTCAACGAGAGCCTGTGCGTCAGTTGCAAACTTTGTGGGATTGCCTGCCCATTCGGTGCAATTGGCTTTGGTGGCAGTACGCCGCTGGCGATCCCTGCAGATTGCAATACCGCGCTGGCATTGCCTGCTCCCAGTGCGCCTCGTCCCATCAGTATGTTCCTGGATTGCCATCCTGGTGTTCGCGCCGTGGCGGTCAAATGCGATCTTTGTGCCTTCAGCGCCGAAGGTCCGGCCTGTATTCGTACTTGTCCAACACAAGCTATTCGGTTAGTGAACGATCGTGACATGCAGCTTGCCAGTGAGCAGAAAAGGCGCAACGCCATGCAGGCCCTTAATGCCGATCTGCCTCTGGTGAGTTCCCCACAATCCAGCAAAGGATCTAGCCCACTATGACAGCCATTTTTTCCAACCCGTTGCTGCTACTTTCGCTGGCATTCATCGGTTATCTACTGTTCGCGTTATTGAGTTGGTTGCTGGCATCTTCGCCACGCTGCAACCTGTTGCTCGGCGTGGGCACAGCGTTGTGTGCCGTTGCAACACTGCTGTCGGCACTACAGATGTTATTTATGACTCCGGGCAGCACCCACTTGCCATGGCTGAATTATGCAGTGGAAATTCGTGCTCTTGACGCATTGCTTTTACTAGTGATCGCACTCTGCGGACTGTGTGCGGGGCTATTTCACGCAGGCTGGTTGCCCACACTGAAAAATCAGATCAATAGGTGGATGGGGGTATGGGCCAATTTGATGTTAGCAGCACTCAGTGCCGCAGTGATGGCCGATAATGCTGCGGCGCTGCTCTTGCTGTTAGAGCTGGCAGCACTGTGTAGCTATTTTCTGATCGTTAAAAAGGCAGACAGTAAAAGTCAGAGCACTGGACAGAGCTATTTCCTGTTGACGCGGTTGGCGACTTTGCTGTTGATCGTTGCTTTTGCGCTGGTCTATTTCCATAGCCATAGCATACAGTTCAGCGTGATCCGCGCCACAGTATTGCCCGAAGGAGTGCGCACAGCGGTATTTCTGCTGACTTTGGCGGGGTTTGGTATTTATGCCGGGATCATGCCGCTACACGCCTGGGTACCAGGATCCCATAGCCATGCGCCCGCATCGGCGGCAATGCTGTTCTCCTCCGCGTTAATGAAGGTTGGTCTGTTTGGTATAGCGAAAATTGGCTTGGATCTGTTGGGAACGCCGCCACTGTGGTGGGGCCTGCTGGTGCTGATTCTTGCTGCCTGTACCGCTTTTCTGGGGGGGCTGTATGCGCTGATGGAGCACGACCTACGGCGGTTACTGGCTTATCACACGCTAGAAAATATCGGCATCATTCTACTAGGCATCGGCGGCGCAATGGTAGGTCTGTCACTGCAACTCCCGCTGTTGGCAGCACTGTGTTTAATCGGCGGGTTATTCCATCTGCTTAATCATAGTTTATTCAAGAGTGCGCTGTTGTTAGCTGCGGGCGCGATAGAACATCAAACTGGATTGAAAGATATGGAAAGAATGGGCGGTCTGGCACGGCTGATGCCTTGGACTGGACTGGCTCTGATTGTCGGGCTGGTTTCCATGGCCGCCTTACCACCATTGAACGGTTTTGCCAGTGAATGGATGATCTATCAGGGATTGTTCCAGCTCAGCGTGGCACCAACCTTTGTTGGTCATCTGTTCGGTCCGCTGCTAGCGGTGATACTGGCGATTACCGGTGCATTGGCCCTGATGTGCGTTAGCAAAGTGTTTGGCGTCACCTGCCTGGGGGCACCGCGCAGCGAAGCTGCGGCTAACGCTTTTCCAGCCAATCCCTGGTTAACCTTTAGCCATCTGCTACCTGCACTGCTGTGTTTGGTATGCGGTATCGGCTCGCCTTGGCTTATCCCCTTGTTTGCTGATCTGGTTGCCAACACCTTGAACCAGGCCCCTTTAACGTCCAACGCCGTGGTTTCAACGCCGCTGATCGCCCTGTTATTACTGGCGATGCCGTTGCTGCCGCTGCTGATTGCGTTGCGTTATCAGGCTCACCGCCAACCTAAGCGTCAACAAGGGGAAGCCTGGGCCTGTGGGTATGGCCATGAAGCAACAATGGTGATCTCTGCTAGCGGTTTTGCCCAGCCGTTGCGCGTGATGTTCGCCCCGTTCTATCAACTGCGCCGCTGGTTATCATCAAAAAATATGCATCATTCGTTACACTGTAACGGATTTGTGGCGTTCTGCCGTGGCTTTGCCGCGCTAGAGCTGGCGGTGCTGCTCGTTGTGGCCTTTGCCTGAGGAGATGACAATGACTTATTCCACCGCACTATTTGGCCTGCTGCAAGCGGTCATCCTGCTGGCGGTAGCCCCGCTATTTTCCGGGATCAGCCGTATGTTGCGTGCCCGTATCCACAGCCGCCGAGGCCCAGGCTTACTACAGGAATACCGCGATATCGCCAAGCTGCTTAAACGCCAGAATCTGGCACCCGCGGCATCCGGTACAGTGTTCCAACTGATGCCCTATCTGCTGACTGGCACCTTGCTGGCGATTGCCTGTGCATTACCCATGCTGATCGTTGCCTCGCCCTTACCCGCCATCGGCGATCTGATCACGCTGATCTATCTGTTTGCCGTGGTGCGCTTCCTGTTCGTTATTGCTGGACTGGACACCGGCAGTCCATTCACTGCAATAGGAGCCAGTCGTGAGGCAGTACTCGGCATTCTGGTTGAGCCAATCCTGTTACTCGGTTTGTGGGTTACGGCACTGGTTGCCGGTTCCACGCAGTTGAGCGCGATGGTCCAGGGCGTACTGACCCTACCGCACCTTGCCTGGCTGCCGCTGCTGCTTGCAGCGTTGGCCTGCGCCTTTGCCACCTTTATTGAAATGGGCAAATTGCCGTTCGATATGGCCGAAGCCGAACAGGAGTTGCAGGAAGGCCCGCTGACGGAATATTCCGGCGTGGCGCTTGGCATCCTGAAATGGGGTATCAGCCTCAAACAATTAGTGGTGTTGCAACTGTTTCTCGGCGTTTTCATTCCTTGGGGACAAGCAACGACCTTAACTACGCTGCACTTGGTCATAGCGCTGGTGATGGCACTGCTGAAGCTGCTTTGTGCAGTGGTGCTGATCGCCGTTATCGAAAACAGCGTGGCACGTTTACGTTTCCTGAAAACCGGACATACCACCTGGGCCGGGTTCGGGTTAGCTTTTCTGGCACTGGTTTCCTGGCTGGTTGTCGGCTGAAAAATAACAGAGGCAATAATGATTAATCAACAAGTTGGCCAACACTATTTGACGGCGCTGCAGCTGCAGTTTCCAGCCGCCGTACTGGCAGCCGAATGGCAAACTGCCGATCAGTTAACCGTCACCGTTAAACTCAATGCGTTGCCGGAGGTAGTGGAATGGCTCTATTACCAACAAGGTGGCTGGCTCTCCGTCCTATTTGGTAACGATGAGCGGACGCTGTGTGGTCATTACGCGCTGTATTACGTGCTGTCGATGGAGCAAGGCACCAAATGCTGGATCACCGTTCGCACCGAGGTGGATGCTCAGACGCTGGAATTCCCCTCTGTCACCCCCCGCGTTCCCGCCGCCGTGTGGGGCGAGCGCGAAGTGCGTGATATGTATGGCTTGCGCCCAATAGGTCTGCCGGATGAGCGGCGGTTGGTTCTGCCTGATGACTGGCCAGACGATCTCTATCCGTTACGCAAAGATGCTATGGATTATCGCCAACGCCCAGCACCGACCACCGATATGGAAACCTATCCGTTTGAGAGCTTGGCAGGTGCCAAAGCCAATGTGGTGCCGATTGGCCCGCTGCACATTACCTCGGATGAACCCGGGCACTTTCGTCTTTTCGTTGATGGTGAAGACATTATCGATGCTGATTACCGCTTGTTTTACGTGCATCGTGGCATGGAAAAACTGGCAGAAACCCGTATGGGCTATAACGAAGTGACCTTCCTTTCTGACCGGGTATGCGGCATCTGTGGTTTTACCCACAGCGTGGCCTACACTAGCTCGGTGGAAAATGCCATGGGCATTCAGGTGCCAGAACGCGCACAGATGATCCGCTCGATCCTGCTTGAAGTGGAGCGTCTGCATAGCCACCTGCTGAATCTAGGGTTGGCCTGCCACTTTGTTGGTTTTGACTCGGGCTTCATGCAGTTCTTCCGCGTGCGTGAACAGTCAATGAAGATGGCGGAAATATTGACCGGGGCACGCAAAACCTATGGCATGAATCTGATTGGAGGCATCCGCCGCGATATTCTGAAACAAGACATGCTGCAGACCCTACAACTGGCGGCTGGAATGCGTAGTGAACTACGCGATCTGGTCGACATCTTATTGGGTACACCAAATACCGAACAGCGTAGCGTGGGGATTGGGCGCCTCGAACCGCAGGTAGCCCGCGATTACAGCAATGTTGGTCCGATGATCCGTGGTAGCGGTCATCGGCGCGATACGCGGCTCGATCACCCATTTGCCGGCTACGCAAAACTGCCGGTAGTGAGATGTGTTGAAGATGGCTGCGACGTTTACTCCCGCCTGAAGGTACGCATTAACGAAGTCTTCAACTCGCTCGATATCATCGAGTTTGGCCTACAAAACCTGCCTACGGGACCGCTGGTGGTTGAAGGTTTTCGCTATATTCCACACCGCTTTGCGCTGGGTTTTGCCGAGGCACCGCGTGGCGATGACATTCACTGGAGCATGACCGGCGACAATCAGAAGCTGTTCCGCTGGCGCTGCCGCGCAGCCACCTACGCCAATTGGCCCACGCTGCGTTACATGCTGCGCGGCAACACCGTTTCCGACGCACCGTTGATTATCGGCAGCCTTGATCCCTGCTATTCCTGCACCGATCGCATGACCATTGTCGACGTTCGCAAACGCAAGTCCATCGTGGTGCCGTACAAAGAGATAGAACGCTATGGTATCGAGCGGAAAAACAAGCCGTTTTAACAGGAACCCATCATGCTGAAACTGATCAGGAAAGTGTTGAAAACCGGTCATGCCACTACGGCTTATCCGGCGCAACCGTTAGAGGTTGACCCAAATTTTCGCGGTAAACCCGAGTACCACCCACAGCAATGCATTGCCTGTGGAGCCTGCACCAATGCTTGCCCCTCCAATGCGCTGACAATGACCACCGATACCACCTCAGGTACGCTGCGTTGGCAGCTGTTTCTTGGTCGCTGTATTTTCTGCGCCCGTTGTGAGGAGGTTTGTCCAACCACTGCGATCAGGTTATCGCAACAGTTCGAACTGGCAGTCTGGCGCAAAGAAGATTTGTACCAGCAAGCGGATTTTGCCATCTGTCATTGTCGTCAGTGCGGTAAGCCTTATGCCACACAAAAAGAAATTGATTATGCCCTCACCCTGTTAAGCGGCACTCTGCCAGCAAGTGCATCCTTACGCGCGCGGTTTGAAACCTGCGCATCCTGTAAGCAGCAACAGAGCATGATACAGGCTGACAGCATTGATGTTGGGCGTCACCTGACTCGAGAGGTTATCTGATGAACCAAATACTGATCGGCCCGAGGGATGAGAATGGCTTACCGGTACCCATCACCCTCGACAAAAGCATCGCCAAATTGAAAACCACGCTGCTGCGTGACATTCGCCGCTCCGCTTATGTTTACCGGGTGGACTGCGGCGGCTGTAACGGCTGCGAGATTGAAATTTTTGCCGCCATCTCTCCATTATTTGATGCCGAACGCTTTGGTATCAAAGTGGTTCCCTCCCCACGCCATGCCGACATTTTGTTGTTTACCGGGGCCGTGACGCGTGCCATGCGCATCCCAGCGATCCGTGCCTGGCAAGCCTCTCCCGACCCCAAAATCTGTATCTCTTATGGAGCCTGTGGTAATAGCGGGGGTATCTTCCACGATCTGTACTGCGTGTGGGGCGGCACAGACCAAATTGTGCCAGTTGATGTGTATATCCCCGGTTGCCCACCCACGCCAGCCGCCACGCTTTACGGTTTCGCTATGGCGCTAGGACTGCTGGAGCAGAAAATCAAAGGCCAACAGCATGATGAAACCCAAGGACAAGGCTCAGAGATCTTGCATCCTGCCCTGCCACAGCCGCTGCGCGTCTTGTTAGATCGCGAGGCCCGCCGTATGGCGGGTTACCGCTATGGTCGCCAGATCGCTGATCAATTTATGCAGTTGCTGACAACAGAAGATCCCGTTTCTTTGGAACAGCGTGTTAACCACTACCTGCAACAACAGGACGATCTGCGGTTAAGCGAGATCATGGGCAATCTGTTGGCGATTTATCGTCGTGTGCAAACAGGGGAGCTAAGGCTATGAGTATTGATGCATCTACCGTGGTGTTTTATTCCCTGAGCCGCAAGTTTGTACAGGAGAAGAAAGCGCCGCCGCAAGCCCAGGAGGTGATCTATTACAGTTTGGCGATTGGCCACCATTTGGGCGTAATAGACTGCCTAGAAGCCAAACTCAGTTGCCCTTTTGCAGGCTTTCGCCGTTGGGTCGGTCAGTTGCCTGCTGGCAGTGACGCCAGACACAAGTTGGAGGGCATTGAGCGTTTTGGTGAGATCTGTATCGACAGTAGTCATACCCATCTTCTGGCTACTGCATTGAGCAAGGCCATTCCACGGATGCTCCCCGAACAACAGGACTGGAGTCAACGATTAATCGCCTTGTTGCAATCCATCGAAAACGAACCTGCCGTTTACCTGATGGTTCGGAGACACCATGACTAACGTTCTGTTGTGTGTTGGCAATTGCATGATGGGTGATGACGGGGCCGGTCCCTTGCTGGCAGAACTTTGCGCTAGCGCACCACCGCCGGGCTGGACGGTTATCGATGGTGGTGCGGTACCAGAAAATGACATCGGGCATATTCGCGCGTTGTGCCCTGAGCGATTGGTGATCGTTGATGCCACCGATATGGGATTAACCCCGGGGGAAATACGTATTATTGATCAACAGGATATCGCCGAGATGTTCATCATGACGACCCATAACCTACCGCTAAATGTGCTGATTGAGCAACTGCAAGCAGACGTGCCAGAGATTACTTTTATCGGCATACAGCCTGATGTAGTGGCATTTTACTATCCACTCAGTGCAGCTGTTCGGCAAGCTGTTAGTACTTTGCACCAGCGGCTGAATAGTTGGGGAGGCACGGGAGGGTTTGCGCAACTGAAAATGACGAATGACTGACATTGGCAACGTCACTTGTGTCGAGACTGTGTCGATATGCCACCATTAAAAACCGTAACTATCTATTTTTATAGGTTTTTTATTTTATGGCACGTTTTGTGTATAGCCAGAAGCAGAACATACACATGGTCACAATCGGCTTACCCAGGAGTTATTAATGAACCGGTTTATTATCGCCGACCCCAAAAAGTGCATCGGCTGCCGTACCTGCGAGATTGCCTGCGTCATGGCGCACAGCGAGAACCAGGATATTTCTCTACTGAACACCGCGACTTTCGCCCCCCGTATTCATGTGATCAAAGGCGTAAACGTTAGTACTGCCGTACTGTGTCGTCAATGTGAAGATGCTCCTTGTGCTAACGTCTGTCCCAATGGCGCTATCAGCCGAACTGATAACATGGTGTTAGTCAAACAGGAATGTTGCATCGGCTGTAAAACCTGCGTTGTGGCATGTCCCTACGGTGCAATGGAGGTAATCACCCATCCAATCATCCGCCAGAATGGAGCAACACTAAGTCACGTCTCAGAGAAAGCCGAAGCCCATAAATGCGATCTTTGTATTGGCCGTGAGAACGGTCCTGCCTGTATGGAAACCTGCCCTACCAATGCACTGCATTGTGTAGACCGCAATATGTTACAGGAAATGAACGCCGAGAAACGTCGCCGTGCCGCGCTCGACACTATGTCATCACTGTTTTAGGAACTGAAAAGATGGAAAAAATTACCACTGTCTGCCCTTACTGTGGTGCAGGCTGCAAAATGAAACTGGTGGTCAATAACGGCAAAATCATCCGTGCCGAAGCGGCTAACGGTGTTACCAATCAGGGTGAACTGTGTCTGAAAGGTTATTACGGCTGGGATTTTCTCAATGACACTAAACTGCTCACACCTCGCCTGAGTCAACCACTGATCCGTCGAGAGAAAGGCGGAAAATTTGAGGCAGTCAGTTGGGATGAAGCCATTCGTTATACGGCACTGCGGCTGAAAGAAATCAAACAAAAATATGGGCCAGGCGCCATTATGCATACTGGTTCATCACGCGGTACCGGTAATGAAACCAACTATGTGATGCAAAAATTCGCTCGTGCGGTGATCGGCACCAACAATATCGACTGCTGTGCCCGGGTGTGCCACGGCCCTTCGGTCGCCGGTTTGAAGGCTACGCTCGGCAATGGTGCGATGAGCAACTCGATTGGTGATATTGAAAACTCTAAATGTCTGCTGATCATCGGCTATAACTGTGCAGAATCGCACCCGATCGTAGCTCGCCGGGTGCTGAAAGCTAAAGAGAAAGGCGCGAAGATCGTGGTCTGCGATCCACGCCGCATAGAGACCGCGCGCATTGCCGATCAGCATTTGCAAATCAACAACGGCTGCAACATGGCACTGATCAATGCATTCGCTTATGTGCTGATTGAAGAAAATCTGTATGACCGCGATTACGTTGCAAAATATACCGAGGGTTTCGACGCTTATCGTCAACAGCTCGCCGATTACGCACCAGAAGCGGTAGAACACTTGACTGGCGTCAGCGCACAGCAAATCCGTCAGGCAATGCGGACATACGCTAGTGCCCCTTCCGCCACCATTATGTGGGGGATGGGCGTCACCCAGTTTGGTCAGGCGGTGGACGTGGTGAAAGGCATTGCCAGTTTGGCTCTACTCACCGGTAATCTTGGACGAGCTAACGTGGGTGTAGGGCCGGTGCGCGGGCAGAATAACGTTCAAGGTGCCTGTGATATGGGGGTACTGCCGAACGAGTTCCCTGGCTATCAGGCCGTCACTGACGCTAATGTACGCGCCAAATTCGCGAAGGCTTGGGGAATTGATGCCGCCAAGATGGACCCGGAGGTAGGTTACCGCATCACGGAAATACCACACTTGGCTCATGAAGGTAAAGTCAAAGCCTACTACATCATGGGGGAAGATCCGTTACAAACCGAGGCCGATTTGAGCATGGTGCGTAGCGCGTTCGACGAACTTGAGTTTGTGGTGGTACAGGACATCTTTATGACCAAAACCGCTGAAAAGGCCGACGTGATCTTGCCCGCCACCTCTTGGGGGGAACATAGCGGCATCTTCTCTTGCGCCGACCGTGGCTTCCAACGTTTCGAAAAGGCCATTGAACCGCAATATAACGTCAAACGTGACTGGGAAATTATCTGCCTGATAGCCACTGAGTTGGGGTATCCGATGCATTATGATAACAATCAGCAGATTTGGGACGAAATGCGCGAGCTGTGCCCCCTATTTTACGGTGCAACTTATGAAAAAATAGGTGAACTCGGGCATGTACAGTGGCCGTGTACCACGTTGGAAAGCCCAGGAACACCTTATTTGTATCAGGACAATTTGTTCACGACCCCTTCCGGTAAAGGGCAATTGTTTGCCACAGCCTGGCGTCCACCTGCTGAAGTGCCTGATGCCAGCTACCCCTTAATCTTGAGCACCGTGCGTGAGGTGGGACACTATTCGTGCCGTTCTATGACCGGAAACTGCGCAGCATTGCAAACGTTGGCGGATGAACCCGGCTTTGTACAAATCAATCCGCAGGACGCGAGCGCATTGGGTATCGCTGACCAGCAACTGGTATGGGTTGCTTCACGCCGTGGCAAGGTGATCACCCGTGCCAACTACAACGAGCGCATTAATCAGGGGGCGGTATATATGACCTACCAATGGTGGATTGGTGCTTGTAATGAGCTGACACAGGAAAACTTGGACCCGATCTCCAAAACACCAGAAACCAAGTACTGCGCAGTGAAAGTAGAAGCGATTGCCGATCAGAACTGGGCAGAAAACTATGCGCAACAGAGCTATAGCGATATGAAAGCCCGCCTACGCAGTGCCGCAGAAGACCTGGTATAGCAGCAACGAGTGGCGCGGCATCTGCTGCGCCCTAGGTACCACTGAAGGTAATCAACTATGTCCCATTCAGGATTGCTACTGCGGATCAGCGGTAAAGTACAGGGGGTCGGCTTTCGGCCGTTCGTCTGGCAGTTGGCCGAACAGCTCAACCTGTGCGGCGAAGTATGGAACGACAGTGCCGGGGTTGAGATCCGCTTGGTTAAGCCGCTAGATACCGACCTTTTCCTCCACGTTCTGCGTCATCATGCTCCGCCTCTGGCGCAGATAGAATCTATCGAACAACAAGCGTTTACCTGGCTACAGGCTCCGACGGAGTTCAGTATCCGTGCTAGCCGCTCTGGCAGTATGGATACACAGGTTATACCGGATGCAGCCACCTGTCCGCATTGCCTGCAAGAAATGAATGATCCAGAAAATCGCCGTTATCGCTACCCATTTATCAACTGTACCCATTGTGGCCCGCGTTTTACGATTATCCGCACCATGCCTTATGATCGCCCAGCAACCAGTATGGCAACCTTCGATCTTTGTCCTGACTGTGCCCAAGAGTACCATTCAGCAAGGGATCGTCGTTTTCATGCCCAGCCAGTGGCTTGTGAAGTATGTGGGCCGCAGCTGTTCTGCGTTACGGCTGAAGATACGGTCCGTTTTCGCGGAGAAGCAGCGCTACAACATGCGCTAGCAGCGATGAGATCGGGTAAAGTTGTTGCCATAAAAGGCATCGGTGGTTTTCATCTCGCCTGTGATGCGACTAACCCGCAGGCCATCGCACGCTTGAGAGTGCGCAAACGGCGGCCCGGAAAACCGCTGGCAGTCATGCTGCCAAATGCCAGTTGGCTGGCACGATGCACTTATAATACCGACCTAAAGCAGTTAGAGGCTTTGTTAACCTCCCCTGCAGCCCCCATCGTTCTGGTACCACTGAAACAACCTTCCCCCTTTTGCCCAGCGGTTGCTCCGGGGTTGGATGAAGTTGGAATAATGCTTGCCTCCAACCCTCTGCAACATCTGTTGATGCAGGCCATACAGCGCCCACTGGTGATGACGTCTGGCAATGCCGCTGGCTGTGCCCCTGCATTGGACAATACCCAAGTATTGGCAGATTTGGCGGGGATTGCTGACCTCTTTCTGCTGCACGACCGTGAAATTTTACAACGTGCAGATGATTCGCTGGTGCGTCTGCTACCGGATGGTTATGAAACGCTGCGCCGAGCACGTGGCTTTGTTCCCGATGCTCTTCCGCTCCCCGCCGGTTTCCCGCCACAGTCGCCATTGCTGGCGGTCGGCGGCGATCGCAAGAATACCTTTTGCCTGATTCAGGGCAACCAGGCCATTCTTAGTACACATTTTGGTAATCTTGAGCGGGAGGATGTGCAACAACAGTGGCAACAGGCCATAAATCATTTCAGCCAGCTCTACCATTGCCAGCCTCAACGCCTGGCTGCCGACATTCATCCCGACTACGTTAGCCACCAATGGGCAGCACGGCAATCGCTGCCGACTACACCTGTTTTGCATCATCATGCCCATTTGGCTGCCTGTCTTGGCGAACATGACTGGCCAATGGAAGAGGGCGAGGTTATCGGCCTTGCATTAGATGGCATCGGATATGGTCAAGACGGTGCACTGTGGGGCGGAGAATGTTTACTGTTCGACTATCGCCGTTGCCGTCACCTTGGTGGGCTCCCGGCAGTAGCACTGCCCGGTGGCGATCTGGCTGCAACACAACCCTGGCGTAATCAGTTGGCACACTTTGCACGTTTCGTCACGGATTGGCAGAGCTATCCCCAGGCCAGTGGACTTTTGGCGCGCCCGTGGCAGCCGCTATTGAAAGCTATTACGGCGGGGATTAATGCCCCTCAGGCCTCTTCTTGCGGTCGGTTGTTTGACGCTGCGGCTGCCGTGCTCGGCTGTGCGCCTGAACAGCAGAGTTGGGAGGGCGAAGCCGCTTGCCGCCTTGAGGTCCTTGCCCAGCAGAGCGGCCCTTGTCCACACCCAGTGACTCTGCCGTTGCAGGGCAACCAACTTGATTTAGCCCGCTTCTGGCACCAGTGGCTGAACTGGAAAGCTCCCACCTCGCAACAGGCCTGGGCATTCCATGATGCGCTGGCAACGGGGTTTGCCCGCTTGGCAAAACACTTTGCCAACCAATATAGCATTCATCATGTTGCATTAAGCGGTGGCGTAATGCACAACCGTTTGTTGCGTCAACGTTTGCAGCACCATCTGGCCCCGCTGCATGTATTGCTTCCACACAAACTGCCTGCTGGCGATGGTGGACTGGCTTTTGGCCAGGCACTTGTTGCTTGCGCGCAACGTGAAGCACATTCCACTTTAAACCCTGACAGGATCTAGCATGATTAACCGCGCATCTTTCCAGACACGAGCCCGTGCCTTTTGGCTATTATGGGCGCTCATTGGGGTGAATCTACTCGCCTGGGTGGTGGCTTTTATGGCTTTTCGCCACTATCCGGCCCTGCTCACTGCGGCCTTATTGGCTTATGGCTACGGCCTACGCCATGCGGTAGATGCTGACCATATCGCCGCTATTGATAACGTCACCCGCAAACTGATGCAGCAAGGGCAACGCCCGGTCTCCGTTGGGGCATTCTTTTCACTGGGACATTCCACTATCGTGATTTTGGCTTGTGCTGCCATTGCCGCTACCTCTCTGACTTTTGGTGACCATATGGGGTGGCTACATCTGTATGGTTCAACGCTGGGCACGTTAATCTCATCGTTGTTCCTGCTGGTGATGGCACTGCTCAACTGGCTTATTTTCCGCGATGTTTATCGCACTTTTCGCCGGGTCAAGCACGGTGAGAAACTGATAGAACAAGATATCGCGCTGATTACCCACAACACCGGCGGCGTTATGAACCGCCTGTTCAGTTTTGCTTTTAATCTGGTGAATAAAAGCTGGCATATGTACCTGATCGGGTTTTTGTTTGGGTTGGGTTTTGATACCGCCACAGAGGTAGGATTACTGGGGATTTCTGCCGCAGGTGCCACGTCAGGCATGTCGGTATGGTCGATCATGGTTTTCCCATTACTGTTTGCCAGCGGCATGGCATTGATCGACTCGCTGGATAATTTTGTGATGATTGGTGCCTACGGCTGGGCATTTAATAAACCGGTGCGCAAGCTGTATTACAACATGACCATCACCGCTTCCAGCGTGGTAATAGCCCTAGTGATCGGTGGGTTAGAAGGATTGGGTTTGCTGGCCGATAAGCTGGACCTGCAAGGAAATTTTTGGCGTGGCGTTGAGATCCTTAACAGCAACATGGGCAGTGTCGGTTATGCTGCAATTGCCCTGTTTGTGGTGCTCTGGGCACTATCCGCGTTCAATTACCGCCGGAAAAACTATGATGCTTTGACGTTGTAACCAAAGTGGTGCCCCTTCACTTCTGGTGTTGTCGACGGCAACACTGGCAATCAAGGGGCACCATCTGCCACCCACCGCCTCAACACTTCTTCCCTAACCTGGAATTCCATTCCTACCGTTGTGAATAGACGAGCCAACACTTGGTTTATTTGGCCATTCCTGTCAGCATTATTTATCACTCTTTTGCTGTTGACTGCCCAAATAGATAAAACAGCGTTTTCTGCCAAATGTTATGGTTAACGGATTTTCTTTTAGGAAAGTTTAATTATAAAATGCTTTTATTTCAGTTGATTACAATGAATCGTAAAACGATGCTCGTCTTTATATTATTAGAAATCGTGTGCCGTTGGCGACCAATTTCAGTCATCAAGGACATAGCTGACTTCATGTCCGAAATCCGCCATCATAACTTCCTTTTTCATGTAATAATCTTTGCATTAAACGCAAGGAGTAAACGAGATGCAGACTTTTTTCATTGACCGTATGCCGACGCCGATCGGTGAGCTGGTGTTGATCGGTGACGAATCGGGGCATATGCGGGCACTTGACTGGACAGATCATGAGACTCGTTTAATGAAACTATTGAACACTCACTATCGAAGAGTCCCGTTCACGTTACAGGAAAAAAGCAACCCAGGGGGCCTGACGGAGATTGTGCAACGCTACTTCTCAGGTGAACTGGCGGCTATCGACAGTGTGCCAGTGATGACCGCAGGTACTGAGTTCCAACGTACCGTCTGGCAACAATTGCGGAAAATCCCTTGTGGAGAAATTATCACTTATGGGGAATTGGCCAGGCGTATTGGGCGGCCAACAGCTGCACGTGCAGTTGGTATGGCTAATGGCTCTAACCCTATCAGTATCGTCGTCCCCTGCCACCGAGTGATTGGTTCACAAGGTGCTCTTACTGGCTATGCGGGTGGTGTTGAACGTAAGCACTGGCTGCTCAAACACGAAGGTTTTTTGCAAACATAGCAGTTCCCACCGCATCTATTATAGGCTCTTCGGAAACTAGCGACGAACATTGCGACTATGACAGTGTACCTCACTATTAAATGGCTAATAATTGATAAAAAAATATCACGTATTAAACATATGCTGGATTGTTCAACTTAAACTGGCTTTCTCGAATTATTTTGATTGTAAATCGTGAAATTTCAGCATAATCAGCGGTAATGTAGTGTGAAATTTACACATAATGTCACTAATCTGGGTATCACTCTACTTATAACCCAGCGCAAAAGATGTTAAAATTGACTCATATCAATTACTGCATGAGCGTAATCTATGATCCCGGAAAAACGCGTGATTCGTCGAATCCAGTCTGGTGGGTGTGCAATCCATTGCCAAGACTGTAGCATCAGCCAACTGTGTATTCCTTTTACTCTCAACACACATGAGCTCGACCAGCTTGATAACATCATCGAAAGGAAAAAGCCAATTCAGAAAGGCCAGACGCTGTTCAAAGCAGGCGACGAACTCAAGTCATTGTACGCGATCCGCTCTGGAACCATCAAAAGTTACACCATCACCGAACAAGGTGATGAACAAATTACCGGGTTCCATTTAGCTGGTGATTTGGTTGGTTTTGACGCTATTGGCGGGTTGAAGCATCCGAGCTTTGCTCAAGCGTTAGAAACCTCAATGGTATGCGAGATCCCTTTTGAAACGTTAGACGACCTTTCAGGTAAAATGCCCAATCTGCGTCAACAAATCATGCGTTTGATGAGTGGTGAAATCAAAGGCGACCAGGATATGATCCTGTTACTCTCGAAGAAAAATGCTGAAGAGCGGCTCGCCGCATTCGTGTATAACCTGTCTCGCCGTTTTGCTGAACGCGGTTTTTCGCCACGTGAATTCCGTTTGACCATGACTCGTGGCGATATCGGTAACTACCTTGGACTCACGGTTGAAACCATCAGCAGGCTTCTGGGCCGCTTTCAGAAAAGTGAAATCCTCAGCGTTAAAGGTAAATATATTACCATCGAAAATGCAGACGCATTGTCACAACTGGCTGGAGCAGCGCGGATTAACGTTTCAGTAAGTTCTTGATCTTCCTTTGGGCTAACAATTTTCTGAAATTTTTGGCCCGTGACTTCTCTGTCGCTGTTCTCTTTTTCAATGTTGGGTTACTCTGTAATTGAGCAAGCTGTTGAGCTACAGCTGTATGGAGGCCTTATGGCGATGTATCAGAATCTTCTGGTGGCTATTGACCCTAATCAGGACGACCAACCGGCACTCCGCCGTGCGGTTTATCTGGTCAAGCGGAACGGTGGGCGTATTAAAGCCTTCCTTCCTATTTATGACTTCTCTTACGAAATGACCACCCTCCTTTCCCCCGATGAGAGGACAGCAATGCGGCAAGGCGTGATTAGCCAACGCGTAGCGTGGATCAATGAACAATGTCGTTTCTATCTTGCCGACGGTGTCCCCATCGAAATAAAGGTGGTGTGGCACAACAGACCTTACGAGGCAATCATTCAAGAAGTCTTGAGCGGCAATCACGATTTATTATTGAAGATGGCCCATCAGCACGACAGACTGGAGTCGATGATTTTTACACCAACCGATTGGCACCTGTTGCGGAAATGTCCTTGCCCAGTTTGGATGGTAAAAGATCAGCCTTGGCCTGAGGGGGGAAAAGCGTTAGTGGCAGTTAACCTCTCCAGTGAAGAACCTTATCACGACCCGCTTAACCTTAGATTGGTAAAGGAAAGCCTGGAACTGGCACAAAACGTCGATCAGACCGAAGTTCATCTGGTCAGTGCCTATCCGGTTACACCTATCAATATCGCCATCGAGTTACCTGATTTCGACCCCAGTGTCTATAACGATGCAATCCGTGGACAGCATTTGATTGCCATGAAAGCGTTAAGGCAAAAATTCCATATCAGCGAAGAGTTTACACACGTTGAAAAAGGTCTTCCTGAAGAGGTGATCCCAGATCTGGCTGAGCACCTGAAAGCCGGAGTTGTAGTATTGGGAACGCTTGGCAGAACGGGAATTTCCGCCGCGTTTATCGGTAATACCGCAGAACATGTGATCGATCACCTTAAATGTGACCTGCTGGCGCTTAAGCCTGAAGGATTCAACTGTCCGATCGTTTTGGATGTAAATGACGAACACAATGATTAGGATTTATTATAGCTACGGCTGATAACAGCCCTGCATCTTACAAGGTGGCTAAATAGCTGCCTTTTTTGATATGTCTGAGGATAGATCATGAGTAAACCAGCGCTGATTATTATCGACTTACAAAACGATTATTTCCCAGGCGGGGCATTCCCATTAGCCAATACCGAAACCACCCTTTCTGCTGTCGTGAAGGCAATCGGCAAGGCTAAAGCCAAGGGGATCCCTGTTGTTCACGTACAACATATAGCTGATCCTAAACAGGGCATCGCTCCCTTCTTTAACAAGGGGACAGATGGTGTCAAAATCCACGCTAAAATTTTGGCTGCTGCCCCAGATGCACCTGTAATCATTAAACATTTTGCGGACAGTTTTGAAGCCACACAGCTGCATGAAACATTGCAACAATTGGGTGTAGACGAGCTGATACTTTGCGGCATGATGACACAGAATTGCGTCACCCATACTGCGCTGTCTCGACGTTCAGACGACTACCAGAAAGTGACAGTATTAACTGATGCATCAACGACAGTCAGTGAAATGCTGCATGGCATTGCCTTGCATGCTCTTTCCACCCGGGTAGCATTAGCTTCTTTGGATGAGGCTTTAGCCTAAAAGTAAAAAGGGCCCAAAAGGGCCCTCAGATTGATGGCATAAACTCAGAGTTCAACAACATCAAAGCGTACGTCTGGGTTAACATCCGCATCGTAATCAACTTCTTCCAAACCAAAACCAAACAAGCGCAAGAATTCTTGCTTATAGCCCGTATAGTCGGTCAGTTCGCTCAGATTTTCTGAAGTGATTGACGGCCACAAATCGCGGCAGGCCTGTTGCACATCATCACGCAATTCCCAATCGTCCATCCGGATACGTGCATGATCATCCAGCGGCATATCATCGCTATACAGACGATTACGCATTAATCGGTAAACCTGTTCTATGCACCCTTCATGAATACCCTTTTCCTTCATGATCTTAAATGCCATAGAGATATACAGTGGCATAACAGGGATCGCTGAAGAAGCTTGGGTGACAACGGATTTCAACACAGCAACATGAGCGGTTCCACCTTTAGCCACCAAATCGCCACGGATAGCCGTTGCAGCACGATCTAAATCTTCTTTGGCACGGCCTAACGTACCATGCCAGTAGATTGGCCAAGTAAGGTCGGTACCAATGTAGGAGTAAGCGACAGACTTGGCACCCTCAGCCAGCACACCGGATTCTTCCAAGGCTGACATCCAAAGTTCCCAATCCTGCCCGCCCATAACGGTGATAGTGTTCTGGATTTCTTCTTCAGTTGCAGGTTCAACCGTTGCGGTGATGATTTGATCTTTATTGGTATCAATTGCTGTGGTGGTATAAACCTCACCAATAGGTTTCAACGCTGAGCGCACCACTTCACCCGTGTCAGGCATTTTACGTACTGGCGATGCGAGTGAGTAAACTACCAGATCGATTTGGCCTAAATCGGCTTTAATCAGTTCAATGACCTTGGCGCGGCATTCGTTCGAAAAAGCGTCGCCATTCACGCTTTTCGCGTAAAGCCCCTCTTCTTTTGCTGCCTTGTCAAAGGCGGCTGAGTTATACCAACCCGCAGTGGCTGGTTTGCTCTCGGTGCCGGCTTTCTCGAAGAACACGCCGATGGTAGCGGCACTGCTACCAAACGCAGTGGCAATTCGGGAAGCCAGACCATAACCGGTAGATGCACCGATCACCAACACACGTTTAGGGCCATTGGTAATCTTGCCCTGCGCTTTGGTATAGGCAATCTGACGACGAACATTGGCTTCGCAACCCACTGGATGAGTGGTGGTGCAGATAAAACCGCGAACCTTAGGTTTGATAATCATAGTGGTCTAGGATCCCGTTAAATGGATGAAATCGGGATATAAGATACCTCATTGTGCCCCAGTATGGTGATCTGATGTGTCGAAATGCTTAAGTAGTGAACAAAATTTGTTAAATTAAGTATTAGAAACAGTACTCCGGCTGTTTTTCAGGCAAAAAAAAGCACGAACCATTGCATCGACCCGTGCTTTCACCACTAATGACTACGGTAGCGAATTACAGTGCTCGTAAAATCGCTTCCACACTCTCTTTGGCATCGCCAAACAGCATTTGGGTGTTTTCTTTAAAGAACAACGGATTCTGCACCCCCGCATAACCTGTATTCATTGAGCGTTTGAAAGCAATAACGTTTTGCGCTTTCCACACTTCCAACACTGGCATACCGGCAATTGGGCTACGCGGATCTTCCAGCGCAGCTGGGTTTACCGTATCGTTAGCACCAATGACCAACACGGTATCGGTGTCTGGGAAATCTTCGTTGATTTCATCCATTTCCAGCACCACATCATAAGGTACCTTGGCTTCCGCCAACAGCACGTTCATATGGCCTGGCAAACGCCCAGCAACCGGGTGAATACCAAAACGCACTATGATACCGCGTGCGCGAAGTTTCTCGGTGATTTCCGCCACCGGATATTGCGCCTGTGCGACCGCCATACCATAGCCTGGAGTGATAATAACAGAAGTTGAGTTCTTCAACTGTTCAGCCACTTCTTCCGCTGTGGTTTCACGGTATTCACCCATCTCGTCCGCATTACCGGTAGAAGAACCATCAGTACCGAAACCACCGGCGATCACACTGATAAAGGAACGGTTCATTGCCTTACACATGATGTACGACAGGATGGCACCTGAAGAGCCCACTAAGGCACCGGTTACTATTAACAGGTCGTTGCTCAACATAAAGCCTGCCGCTGCCGCTGCCCAACCTGAGTAAGAGTTAAGCATCGATACCACAACTGGCATATCTGCCCCGCCGATAGAGGCAACCAAATGCCAGCCGAAAATCAACGCAATCACGGTCATGATCAGCAGTGCGAATACTTCCAACCCAACGCTGTTGGTACGAACAAACATCATCAGCAATAGGAAGGAAACAACCAGCGCTGCCAGGTTCAGTTTATGACGATGCGGCAACATCAGCGGTTTAGAAGAGATAATGCCGCGCAGTTTGCCGAATGCAACAATAGAACCGGTAAAGGTTACTGCACCAATGAAGATCCCCAGGAATACTTCGGTAAGATGAATACTCACCATCACCGGCTCCATGGCAGCCCCATGATCCAGATAACTGTTAAAGCCAACTAACACAGCAGCCAAACCCACGAAGCTGTGCAGCACAGCCACCAGTTCTGGCATTTCGGTCATTTCAACTTTCTTCGCCAGATAAATACCGATGGTACCGCCGATGATCATGGCAATAATAATCCAGCCCACGTTGCCTGAATCTGGCCCGAGGATGGTGGCGATCAACGCTATCGCCATCCCGGCAACACCGAACAGGTTACCCTGTTTAGATGTTTCATGGCGCGAAAGCCCTGCCAGGCTGAAAATGAACAAAATAGCGGCAACAATGTATGCTGCTGTAACTAATCCACCAGACATTTTTGCTACCCCTTAGTTTTTGCGGAACATCTTCAGCATGCGCTGAGTGACGGTGAATCCACCAAAAATGTTGATGCTGGCAATCAGCACGGCGATAAAGGAGAAAAACGTCACCCATCCGCCATGGCCGATCTGCAATAAGGCACCAACCACAATAATTCCTGAGATCGCGTTAGTAACCGACATCAATGGCGTATGCAAAGCATGACTGACATTCCAGACCACGTAGTAACCTACCACACAGGCCAGCGCGAACACCGTAAAGTGAGAAAGGAACTCTTTCGGTGCTGAGTTGGCGAACCAGCCAAACAACACAATCGCCAACGCGATTAGGCAGTATTTCACCCATGGCGATGTTGGTTTTTTTTCTACTTTTTCGATTGGTGCAGTTGATTGCGCCTGCTGAGGCTGAGCAGAAACCTGAATTGGTGGTGCTGGCCAAGTGATCTCACCATCACGTACCACGGTCACGCCACGGATCACGGTGTCTTCAAAATCGATATTGATTTCGCCGTCTTTCTCTTTCGACAACAGTTTCAGAAGGTTAACCAGATTGGTACCGTAAAGCTGTGACGACTGTGTCGGCAGGCGGCTCGGCAGGTCAGTATAACCAATTATCTTTACACCGTTGTCAGTCACGGTTATTCGATCGGCTACCGTCAGTTCACAGTTACCACCGGTCTGAGCAGCCAGATCAACAATAACGCTGCCCGGTTTCATCGAAGCCACCATCTCTTTAGTAATCAGCTTGGGTGCAGGTTTACCAGGGATCAGTGCGGTGGTGACAATGATATCTACTTCCTGCGCCTGAGCAGCAAAAAGGGCCATCTCTGCTTTAATAAAGGCTTCAGACATCACCTTGGCATAACCATCGCCGCTGCCTGCTTCTTCCTCAAAATCCAACTCGAGGAATTCTGCCCCCATGCTCTGGACTTGTTCTTTAACTTCCGGACGGGTATCAAAGGCACGAACGATGGCACCCAAACTGCCCGCTGCACCGATAGCAGCAAGGCCGGCTACGCCAGCACCGATAATCATCACCTTCGCTGGTGGAACCTTACCTGCCGCGGTAATCTGCCCGGTAAAGAAGCGACCAAACTCGTGAGCAGCTTCAACAATAGCGCGGTAACCCGCGATATTGGCCATTGAACTCAATGCATCTAAGGACTGCGCGCGCGATATTCGCGGCACGGAATCCATAGCCATGACAGTCACTTTGCGGGCTGCCAGTTTCGCCATCAATTCGGGGTTTTGCGCAGGCCAGATAAAGCTGACTAGCGTGCACCCTTCACGCATTAACGTGATTTCATCCTCTTGTGGCGCGTTAACCTTCAGGATGAGATCCGACTGCCACACATCGGCAGTATCGGTAATTATCGCCCCAGAGGCTTGATAAGCAGCATCTTCAAAACTTGCCAGTTTACCCGCCGCACTTTCGATCGCGACGGTAAAGCCCAGTTTCAGCAGTTGTTCTACCGTTTTCGGCGTTGCTGCAACACGGGCTTCATTGGCCAACCGTTCTCTTGGTACACCAATACGCATAATGTTCCCTTCTCACCTGTCTTTGATGATATTTATTATCTTTTCTACCCAAAGTAAGAGCACCGGCCAACAAGATTTATTTCGACTTGTTAGCGAACAAATTAAAGTGCCCTCCATAACCTACTGAAAATGTGACCTGTGATCCATAATTGCTTACGCTTGCTCTGCATTTTTTACATAAAAACCCACCTAAGGATATGACTAATCGCAAATTTATGTAGGAAAGTTCCCTCGCTGGCCTTTTTTAAGACGCTTTATTGCAAACTGTATGAACAGTAATCTGTTTTAAAACACTGCATCAGGCTTGAAAAGTTATAAAATTGTGAACATATGACATTAATGAAGCTAAATGCTTTATTATCGATAACTTATATTCTGATGTCTGTCGTACGATAACTGGTTCTGGCACTGACTTGCCCCATTCCAGAAGATAAAATGCTGAGACACCGGGCAAGATTACATGTAATAATCTGCGGCTGATTACACTCACACTGTTCAGCACATTACAAACGTTACTGCGCTAGGCGAAAGGATTTTTTATGAAGCTGAAGACCACGATCATCGCATCAGCCTTGTTATCACTCACTGCGCTTTCTGTACATGCCGCGCAGGAGCTAACCCCTGAAAAAGCAGCGGCTATCAAGCCGTTTGACCGCATTACCATTACAGACCGCTTTAATGCTATCTATGAAGCTGTCGATGCAGTCTCGCGCCGGGCAGATAAACTGGGGGCCGACGCTTTTTATATTCAGGATATGAACAGCAGCAACAGTGGTGGTAACTGGCGGGTCACCGCAGACCTTTACCATAAAGATGCACCTGAAGTAAGCAAAGAAACCCAGTATCGAGTTATTAATGGCGTAAAAGAGTTGCCGAAAGACGAAGCCTTCCTGCTTGAACCTTACGATACTGTTACCATCAGCGGTTTCTTCCGCAGCCAGCCAGATATCAATGATTCCATCAGCAAAGCAGCACAGAAAAAAGGTGCCGCTTCGTTCTTTATCGTTCGTCAGGTTGATGCCAATAAGGGCGGCAATCAGTTCATTACCGCATTCATTTACAAAGCCGACGCCCCTAAACGCATCGTTCAGAGTCCAGACGCTGTTCCTGCGGACTCTGAAGCCGGACGAGCGTTATTGGCTGCGGGTGGTGCAGAAGCCGCCAAGGTTGAGATCCCAGGAGTTGCTTCTTCAGGCTCACCAAGCCGCGCTATTGGCCGCTTTTTTGAAACTCAATCTTCAACCGGTGAGCGTTATACAGTAACACTGCCTGATGGCACAAAAATCCAGGAAGTGAATAACGTGACCGCGGCACAGATGGTTCCATTTGATTCCGTAAGCTTTACTGGCCACTTCAACAGCATGACAGACGTTTCCCATGAAGTCGCCAAACGCGCAGCGGCTAAAGGTGCCAAATACTACCACCTCACGCGCCAGTGGCAGAATCAGAGCGGTGGCAACCTAACCGTAAGCGCTGATTTGTTTAAATAACAATCAAGCAATGCTTTATTATCGGGCAGCAATTAAGCTGCCTTTTTTCTATCTTTCCGCACTCTTTATTTACTGAATAAATGTTTACCAAATCCGCATAATCAAGCATTGCATCTGAAAGTATCACTCCGTAAAATCCTCATCATATTTCAGCATTATTGACTAATTAAAAAGCCATAAACATCTAAATATCACTATAAAAAATATAAAATAGGATTTTTATCTTATCGAGGAGTAATCATTGGAAAGAAAACTTGGGCTTACCGCATTAACCGCTTTAGTCCTTAGTTCAATGTTAGGGGCTGGCGTATTTAGCCTGCCGCAGAATATGGCTGAAGTTGCCAGCCCATCGGCATTGTTGATTGGTTGGGCTATTACCGGTATCGGTATTTTTTCCCTAGCCTTAGCCATGCTGCTATTAACACGTCTACGCCCCGATCTTGATGGAGGTATCTTCACTTATGCCAGAGAAGGGTTTGGCGAATTAGTCGGTTTCTGTTCAGCCTGGGGTTATTGGCTCTGCGCAGTGATTGCCAATGTTTCTTATCTAGTGATTGTATTCGCAGCTCTGAGCCTTTTTACCGACCGCAGCGGTAGTGTGATCTTCGGTGACGGCAATACCTGGCAGGCGCTAATCGCCGAGTCCTTGCTGCTGTGGTTGGTACATGCACTGGTGTTACGTGGGGTGCAGACTGCAGCAAGTATCAATTTGTTCGCCACCTTGGCTAAATTGCTCCCGCTCGCTTTGTTTGCCGTATTGGCCGCTTTCGCCTTCAAACTGGATGTGTTCACTCTGGATTTCCACGGCGTTGCACTTGGTACACCCGTTTGGCAACAGGTTAAGGACACCATGCTGATCACCCTATGGGTATTTATTGGCGTTGAAGGTGCGGTGGTAGTTTCAGCGAGGGCAAAACACAAAAAGGATGTAGGCCGCGCAACGCTGTTGGCGGTGATTTCAGCTTTAGCCGTTTATCTGGTTGTCACCCTACTCTCCCTTGGCGTTGTTCCGCGCAGTGAACTTGCAGGAATGCGCAATCCTTCAATGGCTGTGCTAATGGTTGACTTAATTGGCCCCTGGGGAGATGTAATCATTGCAACAGGCCTGATTATTTCAGTTTGCGGAGCCTATCTAAGTTGGACCATTATGGCCGCAGAGGTTCCCTTGTTAGCAGCTCAGCATGGCGCATTCCCGAAGATATTGCGCAAACAAAACGAAAACCATGCCCCTTCCGCTTCATTATGGCTGACCAATGGCGCCGTGCAAATTGCTCTGGTGATTATCTGGCTGACAGGCAGTAATTATAATTCGTTGTTGACCATCGCATCAGAAATGATACTCGTACCTTATTTTCTGGTGGGGGCATTTCTTTTTAAGGTCGCTCTCAAGCTCCAGGATACAAGGTTAATTATCGCCGCTATCGGTGCATGTCTATACGGGCTTTGGTTGCTTTACGCTGCTGGTTTGGCACACCTACTGATGTCAGTACTGCTGTATGCACCCGGATTACTGGTATTTATGTACACGCGCTGCGAAAATGAAGACGTTGGTTTTCTGAAAAATATCGAGAAAGTGGTTATTTGCGTGTTATTAGCTGCAACCGTTCCCGCAAGCTGGTTTATGCTGCATTATTCTTAGAAATTAGAGCCGGATGACCTTACTTAATCATGAAACAGCAACAGTACTTTATGCACCAATTATCGATGAGAAGCATTAATCGTTTTATTGAGTATAATGGCATAATTATTCTAATGTTTGCAGGCAGGTTCAGGAAATTTATCAATGGCATATCATGACTCGGCACCAGTGCTGATTACCGGTGGTGCACGCCGAATTGGGCTGGCACTCGCCCTATCGTTTTTGCAACGTAATATCCCTGTAATCATTAGCTATCGCAGCGAGACTCCTGCATTAGTACATCTGAAAGGATTAGGAGCAATTTGCCTCCAAGGGGATTTTTCTACCCATGAAGGTATCTACCACTTTGCTGAACAGATAAAGCAAGTTGCTCCAAAATTGCGCACAGTGGTTCATAACGCCAGTACCTGGATGGCGGAGTCAACCGCTGTGCCTGCTGAACAAGTGATGTCAGCGATGCTGCAAGTTCATGTTTACACACCTTATCTACTAAACCAATTACTGGAACCTTGCTTACTTGGTCAAGGGCATGCTGGTGCCGACATCATTCATATTACCGACTACGTTGTAGAGAAAGGTAGCGACAAACACATTGCCTACGCCGCCAGTAAAGCTGCATTAGATAATATGACTCGCTCTTTTGCACGAAAACTGGCACCAGAAGTTAAGGTTAATGCCATTGCTCCCGCGTTGATCATGTTCAAACCGGACGACAATGAAATGTATCGCCAACAGGCGTTAGAGAAATCGCTGATGAAGATAGCACCTGGTGAACGTGAAATCATCAATCTGGTGGATTATCTGATGAACAGTCGCTATGTCACCGGGCGAACCTACGCAGTTGATGGTGGGCGCCCATTGCGTTAGATAATGTTCATGGTACAACGCCCGTTGACGCGCTATGCTGAATACCGTTTTTTGAATAAAACCGCTCAAAATGACTAAAATTGTTTTTGTAGAAGATGATCCGGAAGTTGGGAAACTGATTGCCTCCTATCTGGGCAAACACGATATCGACGTTATTATTGAATCACGTGGTGACACAGCGCAAGCTTGCATTGAACGCGAGCAACCCGACTTAGTATTGCTAGACATCATGTTGCCTGGTAAAGATGGTATGACACTGTGTCGCGATCTACGCCCTGTCTATCCAGGGCCTATCGTATTACTCACTTCTCTCGACAGCGATATGAACCATATTCTGTCGCTGGAGATGGGCGCACATGATTACATTCTGAAAACGACACCTCCTGCCGTATTGCTGGCTCGTCTACGTTTACACCTGCGCCAGCATAGTAATCAGCCGAAAGAAGAACAGACGCAATCGATCATTCAGCACAATGCCCTGCGCTTTAACTTACTGTGTATCGATCCGGTCAACCGTCAGGTAACGTTGGGAGAAGAAATAATTACCCTTTCCACTTCAGATTTCGATCTGCTATGGGAATTGGCTACACATGCCGGGCAGATCATGGACCGTGAAGCATTACTTAAAAACCTGCGTGGAGTCAGCTATGACGGCATGGATCGCAGTATCGATGTTGCGATATCACGCTTGCGTCGTAAGCTTTATGATAGCGCTTTGGAACCCTTCCGTATCAAGACAGTGCGTAACAAAGGCTACCTTTTCGCGCCTAATGCCTGGGCATCGGTGCAGTAATGAAAAAATTGTTTATTCAATTTTTTTTGCTGCTGTTTGTCTGTTTTTTGGTGATGGCAATGTTGGTTGGCTTGGTCTATAAGGTCACTGCTGAACGTGCTGGGCGCCAATCAATGGACGACCTGATGAAAAGTTCCCTGTACCTGATGCGTAGTGAACTGCGTGAAACACCAATGAAGGACTGGAACAAAACCATTGAAACGCTAGACTTAAACCTGTCTTTCCAATTACATATTGAACCTCTCGGTAAACAAAACCTAGGGGAAAATCTCACCAAGCGGCTGCGTTTAGGCGAAATTATTGCGTTAGACGATCGTTACACCTTTATGCAACGCATTCCCCGTAGCCACTATGTACTGGTTGTCGGCCCAATCCCCTACCTGTTCTATCTACACCAGATGCGGATACTGGATTTGGTATTACTGATATTTATCGGTCTATCTTTGTCCCTACCCGTATTTTTGTGGATGCGACCACACTGGCAGGATTTGTTGAAACTGGAAAACGCCGCTCAACGCTTGGGAAATGGCCATCTTGATGAACGCACCTCTTTTGAACCAACTTCTAGCCTAAGCAGGCTTGGCATCGCCTTCAATCAGATGGCGGATAATATCAACACGCTTATTGTCAGTAAAAAACAGTTGATTGATGGCATTGCGCATGAATTACGTACACCTTTGGTTCGTTTGCGCTACCGGTTAGCGATGGCAGATAATCTTCAAGAGAACGAGCAGCAGGCAATAAACCGTGATATTAGTCAGTTAGAGTCGCTGATAGATGAATTATTAACCTATGCTCGGTTGGATCGCCCACAAGTAGCACTGAATATTGAAACTATCGATTTACCTGCTTGGTTGCACGACAAAGTTGCCGATCTGCAATTGATCCACCCGGATCACAATATTGAGATCAACATTCCACATGCGGGTGATTTTGGTGGCGTTGATCTGCGTTTGATGGAGCGCGTGCTGGACAATCTGGCCAACAATGCACTGCGCTATTCTGTACAGCGTTTGCGCATCGGCTTATGGTTTGATGACAACGGGGCATGTCTGCAAGTTGAAGATGACGGCCCTGGTATTCCACCCGATGAACGTGAGCGGGTTTTCGAACCCTTCGTCCGTCTCGATCCAAGCCGGGATCGTGCCACAGGAGGTTGCGGACTCGGCTTAGCCATAGTGCACTCTATCGCGGTAGCCTATCAGGGCAACGCTTATGTAGAAGCCAGCTCTCTAGGCGGCGCCAGCTTCCGCTTTTGTTGGCCTGTGAAGCACGTCCACAACGTAAAAAGTTAACGAGAATAACCCTCTTATCCGAGATAACCCTCTGAGTCTTGCTCTGTGACTATTCTTAGTACAGCAGTGAGACCAAGGAAGCCAATATGGAGTTTTGAGTAATGACGTCAGCACTGCACTCATCTGCCTATGAAGAGCTACGTACGCTCTTTAGCCGTCTTTCACGTTTTGATCACCTGTCAGCGATTAGCGGTTGGGATATGCAAACCATGATGCCGCCAGGAGGCAATAAAGCACGCTCTGAAGCTTTAGCCGAACTGAGTGTCTTACGGCACCAACTTTTAACGAACAAAAAAACCGGCGCTTTGCTTGAACGTGCGCAACAGGAATCGCTTGAAGAGATTGAGCGTGCCAATCTGCACGAAATGCGTCGTCAGTATGACAACGCAGTACTGCTTCCTGATTCTCTCGTCGAGGCTAAATCGCTTGCTGGAGCGCGTTGTGAACATGCATGGCGAACTCAGCGCCCAGCTAACGATTGGGTTGGTTTTAGCGGCAACCTGCGTGAAGTGGTCAAATTGAGTCGCGAAGAAGCGCAGATCCGTGCGCATGCAGCCGGTTCAACCCGTTACGATGCATTGCTGAATCTCTATGAACCAGGTATGCGTAGCAGCGATCTAGATCGAATTTTTGCCGATCTGAAAACCTGGTTGCCTGATATGTTGCAAAAAGTTGCCGCTAAGCAACAACAAGAACCCTGCCTTACACCGCAAGGCCCCTTTGATGTGGATTCACAGCGCAAACTCAGTTTGAGCGTCATGGCGTTGCTTGGCTTTAACTTTGACGGTGGTAGGGTTGATGTGAGCGCCCATCCCTTCTGCGGTGGCGTTCCTGAAGATGTGCGCATCACAACACGTTATAACGAAAAAGAGTTCCTGACAGCGTTGCTCGGTATCATCCATGAAACCGGTCACGCCCGTTACGAACAGAATTTGCCGCGTGAGTGGCTAGGTCAACCTGTTGCGCTGGCACGATCGACAGCCATCCATGAATCACAAAGCCTATTTTTCGAAATGCAGTTGGCGCGCAGCGCGGACTTCCTGAAGATTTTACGCCCTCTGATCGTCAATCAGTTTGGTGAACAACCTGCATTGGAAGAAGACAACTTTATTCGCCTGAATCAGCGCGTAAAACCTGGACTGATTCGTGTCGATGCTGATGAGGTTAGCTACCCTGCCCATGTAATACTGCGCTATGAAATAGAGCGTGCTCTGATCGAGGGAGAAATTGAAGTAGAGGATATTCCGGCTTTGTGGGATGAGAAAATGCTCAGCTATCTTGGCCAAGATACCGTGGGTAATTATCGTAATGGCTGTATGCAAGATATCCATTGGACAGATGGCGCTTTTGGTTATTTCCCTACCTACACGGTTGGAGCCATGTATGCAGCCCAGCTATTCCAAAGCGTTCGTAACGCATTACCAAACTTGAGTAAGGCTATCTCGGCGGGTGATTTGGGTCAGTTGTTCCACTGGCTACAACAAAATATCTGGCGACACGGTAGTCGTTATCCAACAGAGACCTTAATTACCAAGGCCACAGGTGAATCTCTGAATCCATGCTATTTCCGGCAACACTTGGAAAATCGTTACCTCTAGATAGCCGCGTTTAATGCGGGTGGGAAGGACAATGAACTCCTTCCCACCTCATATCCGGCCGTAATTAGCTGATGCGGTTCTCACATAACGATAATTAATGGGTAAACGGGCACTGTAAAAAATTCCCTGTAGTTTAGTCGTCCACACCGGATCTCAGCGCCGCAGAAATGTATGCCTGCTCCCAGGTTACCGTTTCTACGAGTTTTCTTTTCATCTGTTTAGCCTTGTTATAGACACTGATTTTGCAATTACCAATAAATGTATGTTGTAACTAAAAAGTGTGTCATTTAGTTATGTGCATTGCCATGTCGACATATGCGCTGTTTGTACATTAGGTTACAAGTCGAAACTAATCACTCACGGAAAGCATCACAAAGTTTGCATAAGATCCTTTCAACGCCCCCACTGTGGGGTTGAAATGCAAACAGAAATATGAGGAATTAATGATGAAAAAAGTATTCGCTCTGATTGTTGCCGCTGTTATGGGTCTTTCTTCTGCTGCATTTGCCGTACAAGCCGTTACGCCTGTAGTGGCATCGAATGTATCCACACAGCCCGTTCCGGCCAAAAACACGCATATGAAGACACATCATATGAAGAAAACGACTGAACAAAAAGCTCAAGCAGCCAAGAAACACCATAAAAAATCCAGCAACAAAGCAGCAGCTCCGACGGCTTGATAGCAAATCAATGTGAGACGCAACTCACCTGTTCTATAAGGTTTGTTCAACACCCGGTTCACCGGGTGTTTTTTGATTGGGGTTGTCTATGCTTAAACAGTATCTGTTTGAAATAATCTTTGGCACCCTGATCGTTTGTGGCCTCATCGCCACTTTCTTTTACTTTTAGTCTCCTGACGGTGTCGCTTCAGGACCTTATTAATGAAAAATTGCTGACAGTTCATCCATACTGAAGCTGTATCCAGGTTCAATTCAGGCTGCAACTAGTAAGTGTAAAAGCCATAGTTAATCACTATGTGACCCAGTGCATGAGCGTAGCCGTGCATCTTTGCAGCTTGAATGACGATAGGTATTAATCAGTTTATAGTTAGCTTCCGCGCGTTTATTGAAATCCGAACTTTTCAGGCAATAAACTTATGAGAATTCCCGTTTTGCTGTTGTTGTACTCAATCTCCTTGCTCTCTTCCTGGACTGCAAACGCCGATAGCCATCCTGAGGCGTCTGTTGCAGAGCAAAACCGTCTATTTTTCGGTAAAGATGATCGCGCCAAAATTCAGGAAACCGACATTTGGCCTTGGCAAGCGATTGGTCAGGTAGAAACAGCCAGTGGCAATCTGTGTACCGCTACACTAATTTCCTCTCATTTTGCGCTTACCGCTGGGCACTGCGTACTAGCACAACCCGGTAATGTTGATAAAGCGATAGCGTTGCGTTTTATTTCCAGCGACAAGGGCTGGAAGTATCAGACAGAAAATATCGAAACACTAGTCGATAGATCGTTAGGTAAGAAACTTAAATCGGACGGCGACGGTTGGATCGTTCCACCTGCTGCAGCCGCTTATGACTTTGCGTTAATTCGTTTGAAAGATGTAACCGTGCCAGACATTGAACCACTGCCGTTGTGGCAAGGCGACAGCAAGACACTAATGCAGGTTTTAAAACAGGCAAAATATCTGGTTACTCAGGCGGGTTATCCAGAAGACAATTTGGACGAGCTGTATAGCCACTCCAATTGCAAAATTACAGGCTGGGCTCAGAAGGGAGTACTATCGCACCAATGTGATACATTACCAGGTGACAGTGGCTCCCCACTACTATTGAAAACAACGGACGGTTGGCGGTTGATTGCTATTCAAAGTTCTGCACCTGCTGCAGAAGATCGCTATCTAGCCGATAACCGAGCACTTTCAATCACCGCTATCAGGAGTGCCCTGAAGACCCTGTCGCATGAAGAGAAACACAGATGACATGCTATTTACTGTATGCATTTATGATAAGAAAATTCGCTAAGATCCATCGAGGATGGTAATTCTCCAATAAAGGGGAATCTGCAACTGAGCCTCAACAATGAGGCTCACGGCTGTGCCGAGTAACACAACTAACAGAATTGCATCTTAAAATCTTTATTCGGGGTTACCCGGCTTTCACCATTTCTCTTAGACTAAGACTCGATAATTAAATTGGTTACCTGCCGCATCACGAATTGAATTTTCAACGTCTTCAGTCAAATTTTGCTGTGGGAAGTAATTGTAAGGGGGTCTATCGACAGAGGTGCTGTTAAAGCCACAGCCATTTAAACTCAGCGGTGGCCGGTCTGTTCCCCATTCATCATCAGAATGTATTTTATTAAAAGTAGACTCCGAATCAGATAGATATACTCCACCAAATTCCTTGAACAATTTACAATGTTCAGTCAGTCCTTTAACTTTAAAAATATTCAATTCTGACAAGATCCTAGACTCCTTACCAACACCAAAGCTGTATTGATATTTGTAGACAGGAGCTGCTATATCGTTATCAAACACGTTGTTAAAAAGATGGATATTGCCAAAACGTACGCGTGGAGTACGTTGCACAACGTTAGTGAATAAATTATCGTGAAACGTCACTCGCAACTTGCCTGCATCTTGCTCTCCATTGCTGTCACTATGGCCGATCAGAATCGTCTTATCATGCGTAGTAAATACACAATGTGACACAGTGATATAGTTCGATGCTCGCTTGATATCTAGGGAACCATCGTGTTGGACGTATTTCCAACCGTCAACAGTCTTATACATATCCATAGTGAAGCGGCCATCACTAAAAGTGACATTATTGACCCATACATGATGAGAGTTGACAATGCTCAAGCCATCCCATTCCGCATTCCAACCATCTCCTTCTTCGAACTGTGGTTCAACATCAACAGGATTTTCAATAAATAAATTGTGAACAATGACATTGTTAGCATCCTGAATAAACAGAGCACTCGCGATGAATTTGGCGTTGTGATCCATGCCAATTAATGTCGTATTACTGCCAATGAATATACGACCGCGCTTTGATTGGTCCTGGCGGTTCGTGTAGGGTATACCACCGCTGGCATCAATCACGCCTCCTATCCAAATACATTTTGGTCGGTCGCCTGACTCGGCTATGGCTTGCCGAAGTTCTTCTATATTTCTCACATAGTATAAAAGTTGTGGATTCTTTCCTCCCCCTGTAGTTCCTCCATCTTCAGAAGCCCATCCAATAGGCGTTTCATACCAGGTTTCATGTGGTGGCACATTATTAATTGAACTCATTTAGAAAATCTCCATTTTATTTTTAAAAGAAGTGGATAACTTTAGGTGTAGGAAAAAACACGGAGAAATCAGCCCCTGTATTCCGAGTACTAATCAATTCATCATGTCACTGCTGTCATTAGCGTTTAAAGACAAGAGCTTAGATATACCGTCCTCATATAAGATGAAGAAATGAACTACGCCTAACTTATTTATTGAAACATTGTTTCAATAAATAATTAAATTAAAGCTTAGTACAGGATTTTGAGACCGTGTAAATTTTTAGAACGCGACATGAGGGAATAACGTAGAAAAGGGTCTATTACATTAAATATGATATTAGTTAAGGTAATGATTTATATTGAAAATAGCAGGGTGTGTGCCCCTCAATTACGCATCAGCGCCGCTGGAAATTGAGGGACACAGCTTATCCTGTGTAGTGTTGTCACACCGGATCAAGGCTCTTACGTTGAAAATTGCTCGAGGGCTTGCAAAATTCGCTTATCAGAAATTGGATAAGGTGTGCCCAATTGCTGAGCAAATAGGCTGACACGTAACTCCTCAATCATCCAGCGTATCGCTTTGACGTCCTCATCCTGCTGACGTTTCGGCGGCAGCTTATTTAACCATTGTTGCCAGGCCTGTTGTACTTGTTCAACCCGTAACATCTGGGCTCGATCTCGGTGCGGGTCGACAGCCAACTTTTCTAAACGGCGTTCAATAGCTTGCAAATAACGTAAGGTATCCGGCAAACGACTCCAACCGTTATGTGTCACAAAACCGCGATAAATCAAACCACCTAGTTGGGCCTTGATATCTGAAAATGCTAGCGCAAGCGACATATCCAAACGCCCTTTCAGGCGTTTGTTGATGTTGAATACCATCGTCAATATCTGCTCGACCTGCTTCGCCACGTCAACGACTGTTTCATTCAGATCTGCACGAACTTTTTCCTGCAACCGTGCAAAATTATCCTCCTGCCAGACCAGGCCACCATGCTCTGCAATCAGCTTGTCGATACCGCAAGATATACAATCATCGATCAGATCCATAACTTTGCCATACGGATTGAAATACAGCCCAAGCTTGGCCTTGTTAGGTAACTTTTCATGCAAATATTTGATAGGTGATGGAATATTTAACAAAAGTAAACGGCGGGTACCCTGCCACATAGCCTGTTGTTGTTCCTGTTCACTATCAAACAGGCGGATAGCTACACTGTCTTTTTCATCCACCAATGCAGGATAGGCCTTAACCGAATAACTGCCACGCTTCTGCTCATAAAATGTCGGTAGTTGGCCAAAACTCCAGATATGGAGATTGCTTTGTTCCAAACCATCGTCGACAACCGCAGACAATGTCTCCTTCACCTTCTCCTTTAGCTGCAATTTCAGTGCAGCGAGATCTTTACCTTCACTCAAGGTTTTATGCTTATCACCCAATACGCGAAACGTCATTTTAAGGTGATCGGGCACCTGATCCCACTGCCAATCATCACGTGACACTGTCACTCCAGTCATGCGGCGTAGCTCACGTTCGAGCGAATCCAACAGTGGCATTTCCAAAGGTTTTGCACGGTCAATAAACGCTTCAGCATAGTTAGGTGCCGGAACGAAATTCCGGCGCACTGGCTTTGGCAAAGACTTAATCAGTGCAATCACCAAATCCCGACGAATACCGGGAATTTGCCATTCAAAACCCGCTTCTTCCACTTGATTCAGGATAGGCAACGGAATATGAACTGTGACACCATCAGCATCAGTTCCCGGTTCAAACTGATAGGTGAGCCGCAGTTTGAGATCGCCCTGGTGCCAGACGTTCGGGTAATCCAGCACACTGACCTTATTGGCCCCCTCCTTCATCAACATCGCTTTTTCGAAGTTAAGCAGTTCAGGTGTTTGCTTATGGGCCGTTTTCCACCAGTTGTCGAAATGGCGTCCAGAGACAATATCCGTCGGGATGCGCTGATCGTAAAAACTGAACAGTGTCTCGTCGTCCACCAGGATGTCGCGACGACGCGATTTATGTTCCAACTCTTCTACTTCAGCACGCAATTTCAGGTTGGCGGCAAAAAACGAATGACGCGTCTGCCAGTCACCTTCCACTAGTGCATGGCGGATAAACAATTCGCGGCAAAGCAAAGGATCGAGGGTGCTATAATTCACTGGGCGAGCCATGGCAATCGGCAAACCAAACAGCGTGACCTTTTCACTGGCCATCACCGCCCCTTGGGACTTAGACCAGTGAGGCTCGCTGTAATGGTACTTGACCAGATGATGAGCCATAGGTTCGATCCACTCAGGTTCGATACGCGCAGCTATGCGTCCCCAAAGACGGCTGGTTTCTACCAGTTCGGCAACCATCGCCCATTTAGGCGGCTTTTTGAATAACCCAGAGCCCGGAAAAAGAGAGAAACGTGCATTACGAGCACCGGTAAACTCTTGCTTATCAGCATCTTTCTGTCCAATGTGCGAAAGCAAACCACTCAGCAACGCCGTGTGAATACTACGATAGTCAGAAGGCACGCTGTTAATAGACAATCCTAATTCTTTAACAACCTGACGCAACTGAGTATAAATATCCTGCCATTCACGCACACGCAGATAGTTCAGAAAATCGTTGCGGCACAGGCGGCGAAACTGACTGGCGGAGTTATCCTTTTGTTGCTCTTTCAGGTAGTCCCACAGGTTAACAAACGCCATAAAGTCAGAATCTTTATCAGCAAAACGACGGTGTTTCTCATCGGATGCCTGCTGTTTATCCAATGGCCTTTCGCGCGGATCCTGGATCGACAATGCCGAGGTGATAATCATCATTTCACGCACGCTGCCACTTTTCTGTGCTTCCAGAACCATGCGCGCCAAACGCGGATCTATTGGCAACTGTGCCAGTTGACGACCCTGCGGCGTCAACTGGTAATGACCGTTCTCAGCGGTCTTGATAGCTCCGAGCTCTTCCAGTAACCGAACACCATCCTGAATATTACGACTATCAGGAGCTTCGACAAAAGGAAAAGCCGCAATATCACCTAATCCCAGAGAGGTCATCTGCAGAATGACTGAAGCTAGATTAGTGCGCAGAATTTCCGGATCGGTGAATTCGGGGCGTGAAAGGAAATCCTGTTCTGAGAATAGCCGGATACAAATACCTTCAGAAACACGACCACAACGACCTTTACGCTGGTTGGCGGAAGCCTGTGAAATCGGCTCAATCGGTAAACGCTGAACCTTGGTACGGAAGCTGTAACGACTGATCCGTGCCGTCCCCGGGTCGATAACATATTTAATACCCGGTACGGTTAGCGAGGTTTCTGCCACGTTAGTCGCAAGCACAATACGACGACCATGATGCGACTGAAACACACGGTTTTGTTCGCTATTGGACAAGCGAGCATACAGTGGCAACACTTCGGTATGTGGTAAATTGAGTTTGGTCAACGCATCCGCCGTATCACGAATTTCACGTTCACCACTCATAAAGATAAGGATATCGCCTGGCCCTTCACGCCCCAATTCATCAACAGCATCAAAAATCGCCTGTAGCTGGTCGCGTTCAGTGTCATCTGCATCATCGACTACCGGTCGATAACGGACTTCTACCGGATAGGTACGGCCAGAAACCTCAACAATTGGCGCATTGTTGAAATGATGGGAAAATCGCTGTGGATCAATGGTGGCGGAAGTAATGATCACTTTCAAATCCGGGCGCTTTGGCAGCAGTTGCCGCAGATAGCCCAGAATAAAATCAATATTCAGGCTACGCTCATGCGCTTCATCAATGATCAAGGTGTCATACTGCATCAACAACCGATCCTGCTGGATCTCTGCCAACAGAATACCGTCGGTCATCAGTTTAACCAGGGTATTCTCGCCTACCTGATCGTTAAAACGGACTTTATAACCCACGCTGCCACCCAGTGGGGTTTCCAGTTCATCGGCAATACGGTTGGCAACAGTCCGAGCGGCAAGGCGGCGTGGCTGTGTGTGGCCGATCACCCCTTTGACACCACGCCCCAGCTCCAGGCAGATTTTCGGTAACTGGGTGGTTTTTCCCGACCCCGTTTCACCTGCCACAATAACGACTTGATGATCGCGGATCGCTGCAAGAATATCCTGTTTCTTCTGGCTGACCGGCAGGTTTTCCGGGTAGATAATTTTCGGGCATGAGGCCACCCGCGACTGCACCTTCTGTAATGCCAGACGGATGTCACTTTCTATCTCTGCAGCAATCGCCTGCTGAGCGTCGGGTTTTTTGACTTTTTGAGCACCCTGCAACCGGCGTTGCAGACGCTGCTGATCACGGAGCATCAAGCCATCTAATTGTGATGACAATACCGCGAGCGGGGATTTCACGTTCGGTATTCCTTGTTTCTTCGCTGCTTTAGTCAGAGTAAACGCGCATAGCAACGGTTTTAAATTAGGTTTGTCATATTTTGACGAAGCGCAGCAGGATACCACAATGGGGTTTTTCCCCATAATCCATCCATTTAATCGTTCGTTTTCATTCAATAAAATCGAATGAAAATCTCGAAATATTCCACTATCCCTATATTAAAAATCTAAATAGAGTATGACTCATGCGGCGGGCGGCAGCCCTGAAGGTACTCTGTAATAATGAAAGGAATTAACAATGAGCAAAGTATTAGTACTTAAATCAAGCATTCTGGCAAATTACTCTCAATCTAACCAATTGGCGGATTTCCTCGTTGAACAGTGGTCCAAGGCTCACGGCAACGATACCATTACCGTTCGCGATCTGGCTGCACAACCAATCCCTGTGCTGGATGGTGAACTGGTTGGTGCTTTACGCCCTTCTGACGCGCCACTAACACCACGCCAGAAAGAAGCACTGGCTCTCTCCGACGAATTGATTGCCGAGTTGCAAGCCAACGACACCATCGTTATGGCCGCACCGATGTACAACTTCAACATTCCAACTCAACTAAAAAACTATTTTGATCTGATTGCCCGTGCAGGCGTCACTTTCCGCTATACCGAGAAAGGCCCAGAAGGTTTGGTAAAAGGTAAACGTGTCATCATTCTCACCAGCCGTGGCGGCATTCATAAAGGGACTGCTACCGACCTGGTTGAACCTTATCTGCGCCTGTTCCTTGGGTTTATCGGCATTACTGATGTCGAGTTTGTGTTTGCTGAAGGCATCGCTTATGGCCCAGAAGCCGCAACCAAAGCACAGGAAAGCGCCAAAGCTGTGCTACTTGACGTGGTCGCGGCTTAAGAAATATTGACTCTCTAGCTTCTGCAAAGCTTGCATAACCTATAATAATTAACGAGTATATTCCTGTTTGCGCGCCTATGGCGCGCTTTTTTGTTTCTTCAACCACTGACCGTTAATGCCTCGCACATACTCACCAACGGAAGCTCGCATCACGAGTTTTTGCCCTGCCACACGGGCGACTTCATCGGTAGCAATATGGTTACTTTCCGCTACTTCCTGATATTTTTCGGAACGTTCGGTATTGATTCGGTTAACTAATTCCTGAGTTTCTGCATCTGTCTTCACCGAGGCAATATAACCGCTCAACGTTTCGCCAACGCGTCCCTGCCGTTTCGCTTCATCCAACGTCAAGGCGTGAACTACGCCACCGACTCCCCAAAAGATAACAAGCAACCAGCGATAATGTTTTTTCATCTTGGCTCCTAGAAAAGATCGCTGCGATCTTTCAGCAGATTCTCAACGTCCTTATCAACTTTAATGCGGATTTCGTGTTCAATTTTAACATTCATGTTGATAGTAATGGGATCTTTGGGCGCTGCCACCTCAATACGCGGTACGCAACCACTTAGTAAAGAAGTAACGAGTATGGTTGCCAGCAATGGCCTCAATGCACTTTTCATTGTTGTTCCCCAGATTTAGAGAGGGTCTGCTCCAGCCACTCTTGTAAATTGTCACCAAAACGCAGACTGCGCCAAAGCTGAAACACATTTTCCTGATGAATATAGTTAAGGATAACCTCACGTTTGGTATTTTTCTGCGGATTTACACCCTTAATACGTGCTTTTAACGTTAGCTCACCCAAATTATTGAGACTAACACTCGCCTTCGAGTGATGAATTTCCATATAACGCAACCAATCAATGGCTACGCCACTCGCCAAGTTATTGCGACCAATTGCATCGGCCATATCTTTATCCAGCCGCAGAGTCAGTAAGCTGGCATTAGCGACCCAGCCATCTCGAACCAACCATTCAGGATGATTCAGGTAGAGTGGAAGCTCTCCATCGACACGGCCCGACATAGCAAATTGCTTCGGACTTAACACGGTAAACAACACGCTCAGGTCAATTTTTGCCAGCTTGAGTACTGCAGCATCGTGCTGTGGCAAGCGCAATGCCGACAGGCTGATATGGCCATTCAGTGTATCCATGCCAACATGACTTAGCGTAAGCGGGTGCATTTCGTTAAATGGATAAGCTCCCTGCAGATCGGCACTAATGTTTTGTATATCAAACAAATTACTGAATGACTTGATGCGCAACATCACCGGCTTTTTAGACCCAAGCTCCCATCGGTGGTTTTTCAATCGATAGGGCAACACAAAGTCTACCCCGCTCATTTCACCGTCTCTCAACCACATGCCGCCATTGTGCACGACCCAGTGACCGCCGGCTTCAAATCCCTGCCCACGAGCAGCAGAAAACGCTGACTGCGCGTAAAACACCCCATCGCGTAATTTAATATCAAACTCTGGCGAAATCAGCGGTTGAAATACGATCAGTGATTGCTTCGGCCACCAGCCTTCCCCTCGTAACCTCTGTCCATCCCAGCGGCCATGTAAAGTAATTGGCCCTATTTTTTCGGCTTGCAGTGTACTTCGCCATTGGAAACTGTTCGGATTTTGACCATCCAGTTGCAAATCCAGTACCGAAGACGGCAAGTACCCACCATCACCGAAATGGACTTTGTTAGCCACCAGCTGTACGCGGCCTGTAAGTTGCGCAGCCTTAGCATTACGCTGCCATACGATTGGCTGGCTAAGCGTAATACGCGGAGCCAACACTTTGACTAAACCATATCTAAGCTGATCAAAACCGGTCGAAAGGCGTTCCAGCCTAATCGTTGAATCCTGCCACAAACCATTGCCAGAAATATCCCAACGGGCTTGCAGCGGGGAGAGTTTACCTTGCCCCCAATAGCGCCACTGCCAACGGCCCCGATCTGGCCAAAATGTTTGTGCCTGCCCATCCAGATGTAATTTGAGCCGCCCCCAGTAGCTGTCGCTGACGCGAATAATTGCTTGTAAACGTCCACTGATCCCCTCGGCGGACATTTTTATCCCAGCGAGAGGTAAGCGCGCTTCTTCTAATTTCATTTCCGTTGCCAACGGTCCCCAAGCTCGCAGTAAAGAACCTGGTTGTAACACCAAGGTAGGATCAAGTAGAGAGCCAGTAACTTTTCCTGGTATTGAAGCAGTGAGCGATAAATTTGCCAAATTAGCCTGACCGGTAAACTGAAAATTGAGATTGCTATTGGTCAGGCTTACTGTTCCAGGCCCTAACGTCAATACAGCATTGCCTTTACCACTATTGCCAGAGGTAATCACATTCAGGCGTGCGCTAATCTCGCTTTCAGCAAACCCCTCTTTCCAGTCACGCAACGCAAGATTTACGCCTCCGCTGAGCGGTTGAACACCATAAGGCCAATGCCATTCACCTTTCTCGATAAGAAGTTGCTGATGCGCAACTTTCCACGGTAATCTCGCCAAGGGTTGGTCACTCCCCTTCTCTTTTAAGACCAGCGTCCCCTGCCGTTGTTGCCAGTGAAAATCCAGTAACAGCGGCTTATGCAAATAGGTGGTTTGCACTTCCCCCTGTAACACGCCCTGAGTTGGCAACTGCGTAAAATCAAACGGTATTGTCGTTTTACCCGTCAGATTTATCGGTGTACCGCCGTTAGGTGGTGTAATACTGAGACGAGAAAGCGTCAACTGCTGATGCATATCCAGTTTTGCCGCAGCGCTAAGGTTTTGCCCCTGGTAATTCAGCTGCAGACCCAAAATCGAAGACAATACCTGCACTTTTCCAGCATAAAACTGCCAGGGAGTAATAATGAGTTGATCTACTGTCAGATCAAACAGTGGAAGTTGGCTTTGCAGCCGAACAAGTGAAAATGGGGTTTGGCTCTCTTTGGCCGATAATTTTGAAAAACAGTCAGTATCTACTTTGGCACGTTCGCTATTGAGCCGCCAGACACTACGCTGATAAGACAAACTTAAACCGTTCACGCTAGCGATCACACACTTTTGCGCACTGAAGCTGACAGCGTCAATACGCAATGCCCCATGTTGCCAACGCAATGGCCCTTGTAAAACAACGTGGCTACCTTCAGGAAGCCACGGAGCTATTAATCGTGGCAACCATTTGGGTAAAGTTTGCCAAAGCATGATAAACAGAAGGGCAATACAGGCTATAAGCCCTAAGGATATTTTTGATCTCTTTGTCATTACGCGTTGGCTTTATTCCTGATAAACATCGATGAGACACAAGGCAATTACTGTAAAATCATAACCTAATGATGGCACGGAACCGCCAGCAGGTGAAGGTTCTGCATGACCATTATCAAGTTACTCGTTTTTGTTAGTTATACTAAATATTATGAAAATACAGATGCGCTGTTTCTTAGCATGCAGCGGTACGCAGCGTTAGCTAATCCATTGTTGTATTTGGACAAAATATGTTAGCTTGAACACATAATTCCAGGGGAGAAATCACGATGAAAATGGCGATTTACAGTACCAAACAGTATGACCGCAAGTATCTTGAAGTGGTAAATCAGCAATTTGGTTACGAACTGGAGTTCTTCGATTTTCTTCTCAGCAAGAAAACCGCCAAGACCGCGATAGGCTGTAAAGCAATTTGTATCTTTGTGAATGACGACGGTAGCCGAGAAGTGCTGAAGGAACTTGCAGCGATTGGAGTCGAGATCCTCGCGCTGCGCTGCGCTGGGTTTAATAACGTCGATCTGGATGCTGCCAACGAATTAGGTATCAAGGTAGTTCGTGTCCCCGCTTATTCCCCAGAAGCTGTCGCCGAACATGCCATAGGTATGATGATGTGCCTTAACCGCCGTATTCATAGAGCTTATCAACGCACACGTGATGCTAACTTTTCGCTGGAGGGGTTGATCGGATTCAATATGCATAACCGGACCGCTGGGGTTATAGGTACTGGCAAGATTGGCGTGGCTGCAATGCGCATCTTAAAAGGATTTGGCATGAAACTGTTGGCTTACGATCCCTACCCAAGTGAACAAGCACTTGAACTGGGTGCCGAATATGTCGACCTAGCAACGCTGTACGCCCAATCTGATGTGATTACCTTGCACTGCCCTTTAACCCCCGAAAACCATCACCTGTTAAATGCAGGCGCTTTTGCAATGATGAAAAACGGAGTGATGGTGATAAATACCAGCCGAGGTGGTTTGATCGACTCGTCTGCCGCTATCGACGCGTTGAAAATGCAGAAAATCGGCGCACTGGGAATGGACGTCTATGAAAACGAGCGCGATTTGTTCTTTGAAGACAAATCCAATGACGTTATTCAGGATGATGTTTTCCGCCGGCTTTCAGCCTGCCATAACGTGCTGTTTACCGGCCATCAAGCATTCCTGACAGAAGAAGCGCTGACCAGTATTTCGCAAACCACGCTAAAGAATATCGACCAGCTTTCTCGCGGAGAGTCTTGCCAGAATCAGCTATAACATCTGGTTTTTTCAGTAAGCTGTTGCATTGCAAACGCCATTTTGAAACTCACCAATGTATCCTGAAAGACGGTATGTTATAAAACGCCCATAACCGGGCTGAATCATAGCCCGGTTAGAAAGTTCATCGCACGTTGGCGCAGGTTCCACCGGCCAGCGAGATCTCCTCACACTGCTTACCATTCGGCATCTGGCACATTCTGATCGCATCACCGTTTAGTGTATGAGCAATGGCCGTTACGCCCCCAACGCTGGCACACTCTGCACTGGTCGGTATTACACCAATATTGGCGCTCGTTGCAATTTGTAGTGGTTCTTCATTGTTATGACTGCTGCAGGCAGCCAAAACCATTACTGTGGCAGTAAGTAGCCATTTTGCCGTAATCATTATCCTCCTCCCTACTCCCCAAATCACACAGTGTAACATTTACCATAACAGGCAGCTTACACGTGACAGCTAAAAACCTGTTTAATCTAGCCTGTTAGGTTAATAATGCAAATACGAACAAACATTATTTTGCCGATTTTTTGACCTAAAAAGATTGGGTAACCAAAATTCTCAGGTTGCCGTATTACTACAGGATTTCTCTTATGATTACAGATTTGCTCCTTCGTATCGCCCTGGCGGGCGCACTCGGTGGTTTGATCGGCCTTGAACGACAATTACGTGCTAAAGAAGCGGGGTTGCGCACCCACATTTTAGTGGGTATCGGCAGTGCGATGTTTATGATTGTCTCCAAATATGGTTTTGACGATTTACTCAAGTTGTCACACGTTGAGTTAGATCCGAGCCGTGTAGCAGCACAAGTCGTCAGTGGCATGGGTTTTCTCGGTGCAGGTACCATCATTATTCAGAAACAGATTGTCAAAGGACTCACCACAGCCGCAGGGCTTTGGGTTACAGCCGCAATTGGATTGGTTATCGGGAGTGGTTTATATGAAATCGGCCTTTACGGCACAATAATGACATTAGTGGTACTGGAGGTCTTTCGTCAGTTAAGTAATCGGCTACTCGGGCATCACCACTTCGTGTTACTTCGACTGACATCACAAAGCGTACCAGCCGTACTGTTGGAATTGCAGAAAATGCGCATCCGCCCTGCCAGTCTGTCCGTCACCCAGCAAGAAGGTAAACCTGAAAATTGTGAATTGTCACTGGATGTGACACTTTCATCACGGCGAAAAATTACCGATATTTACCAAAAAATCATAGCAGTACCTGGCGTACATTCGCTGGATATTAGCTGAGGGAGTGAAAAGATAACCGATGCACCATTTTGCAACGTGCATCGGATTTGTAGGGTAGTTTTTACCGCGATAAAAAATCCAATTAGTGTACAGAGGATTTTGACAGCAAATTAATTACCAGCACTCCTGCAATGATTAACCCCATGCCAAATATGGCAGGAAGATCCAGCTTTTGCTGATAGATAAACACTGCAGCAATAGAAACCAGAACGATCCCCATACCAGACCAAATGGCATAGACAATACCCAACGGCATTGTTTTAACCACCATTGACAACCCCCAAAATGAGATAGCGTAACCCACAACAACCAGTAGCGAAGGCCATAAGCGCGTAAAACCTTCCGATGCTTTTAGCATAGAAGTGGCGATCACTTCAGCGACGATCGCCATTGTTAAATACATAAACCCATTCATCAGTTTGTTTTTCCATGGTTATGACGTTTTTTCAGTATGAAACACAGGCATTAAATTATCGTTAAATCTCGGCAATACTTCTGCTTTACTCAATCAATAATAATTATTATCCAGCGAAATATCACGTTACATCAGATTATTGTGTTCCACACAAATGCGATAAAGCGAGAATATATGCCTCTGTTAAACTTCAGCAATCAATATGAGAGGCGAGCTTTGTGAGCACAGAAAGGTACTTTAAATGATTACTACAGATGGTAATAATGCTGTCGCATCAGTAGCCTACCGCACTAGTGAAGTGATTGCCATTTATCCTATTACCCCCAGCTCCACCATAGCAGAACAGGCCGATGCTTGGAGTAGCAACGGCAAAAAAAATATTTGGGGAGACGTGCCTCGCGTGGTGGAAATGCAGTCTGAGGGCGGCGCTATCGCTACTGTTCACGGTGCATTACAAACCGGCGCACTGTCGACCAGTTTCACCTCTTCTCAGGGATTGTTATTGATGATCCCGACGCTGTTTAAATTGGCCGGGGAACTTACGCCTTTTGTACTGCACGTTGCAGCTCGAACCGTTGCAACCCATGCCTTATCAATTTTTGGCGACCATTCCGACGTGATGGCCGTGCGGCAAACAGGCTGCGCGATGCTGTGCGCCAGCAGTGTGCAAGAAGCGCAAGATTTCGCATTGATCGCCCAAGCCGCCACGCTAAACAGCCGCCTGCCTTTTATTCATTTCTTTGATGGTTTTCGTACTTCGCATGAAATCAATAAGATCGCCCCACTCAGTGACGAAACGCTGCAACAAATGCTGCCGCAGAGTGCTATTGATGCACATCGCAGCCGCGCGTTGTCACCCGATCATCCCGTAGTACGGGGAACCTCTGCTAATCCTGATACCTACTTCCAAGCGCGTGAGGCAACGAATCCGTGGTACGACAACACCTACCAGCACGTTAGTGAAGCAATGGAAAAATTCGGCCATCTCACTGGCCGAACTTATCGACCGTTCGAATATTACGGTCACCCACAGGCCGAACGTGTAGTGATCCTGATGGGTTCAGCTGTTGGCACCTGTGAAGAGGTGATCGACCATCTTCTGACGCGTGGTGAAAAAGTTGGCATAGTCAAAGTACGTCTATTCCGCCCTTTCTCGGCCAAACATCTGATCGCCGTACTGCCGCAAAGCGTAAAAAGAATTGCCGTATTGGACCGTACCAAAGAGCCTGGTGCATTGGCTGAACCGCTGTATCTGGATGTGATGACCGCGCTGGCAGAGACCTTCAGTAGGGGTGAGCGCTCTACGCTGCCACTCGTGATTGGTGGACGTTATGGGCTTTCATCTAAAGAGTTTGGCCCGGATTGCGCACTGGCGGTTTTCCATGAGATGACTCTCGACAAACCGCGTCCGCGTTTCACCGTAGGTATTTTTGACGACATTACTGGCCTATCCTTACCGCTTGGTACAGAAGCCCTGCCACAGCGTGCTTCGCTAGAGGCGCTATTTTATGGTTTGGGTAGCGATGGGTCAGTTTCTGCAACCAAAAATAATATCAAGATTATTGGCAACAGTACGCCAATGTTTGCCCAGGGGTATTTTGTCTACGACTCGAAAAAAGCCGGGGGCCTGACGGTTTCCCACTTGCGTGTTAGCGATACCCGGATCAACTCAGCGTACCTGATCAACCACGCAGACTTTGTGGGCTGCCATCAGTGGCAGTTTATTGACAAATATCAGATGGTGGAGCGGTTGAAGCCTGGTGGGATTTTCTTGCTGAATACCCCTTATAGCGCTGAAGAAATATGGTCTCGCTTACCACAAGAAGTGCAGGCGATACTTCATCAGCGCCAGGCTAAATTCTTTATCATCAACGCGGCCAAGCTGGCGCGTGAATGCCAACTCGGTGCGCGTATCAACACCGTGATGCAAATGGCGTTCTTCCATCTGACACAGATCCTACCCGGTGATACCGCCCTGCAGCAGCTTGAGGATGCTATCGCACTCAGTTACAGCAATAAAGGTCAGGAAGTTGTTGAACGTAACTGTCAAGCCTTGGGGGCTACGCTGAGTGCCTTGACGGAAATCCCGCTGCAACCGGTCAATAATCTCAGCCCAATGCGGCCGCCGGTAGTGTCTGACGCTGCACCAGACTTTGTCAAAACCGTCACCGCCGCAATGTTGGCCGGATTGGGTGACGCATTGCCGGTTTCAGCCTTCCCGCCGGATGGCACCTGGCCGGTAGGCACCACTCAGTGGGAAAAACGCAATATTGCTGAAACGATCCCCATCTGGCAGCCGGATTTATGTACCCAATGCAACCACTGTGTTGCAGCCTGTCCGCACTCCGCCATACGAGCCAAGGTGGTTCCGCCTGCGGCTATGGAACAGGCTCCCATCACGTTAAACTCCTTGGACGTAAAAGCGCGTGATATGCGGGGCCAGAAATATGTCCTGCAAGTGGCCCCTGAAGATTGCACAGGCTGCAACCTGTGTGTAGAAGTTTGCCCAGCGAAAGATCGCCAGAACCCAGAAATCAAGGCGATCAATATGGCTTCTCGCCTCCAACATCTGGAAGAGGAAAAAGCACATTACGATTTCTTTCTACAACTGCCGGAAATCGACCCTGCACAGATTGAACGTATCGATATCCGCACCTCACAGCTCATCTCACCGCTGTTTGAGTACTCTGGCGCCTGCTCGGGTTGCGGAGAAACACCATACATAAAGCTACTCACCCAACTTTATGGCGACCGCCTGCTGATTGCCAACGCCACTGGTTGCTCTTCAATCTACGGCGGCAATCTGCCGACCACGCCTTACACCACTAATGCCGATGGCCGTGGCCCAGCATGGGCAAACTCGCTGTTTGAGGATAATGCCGAATTTGGTCTGGGTTTCCGCCTGACGGTAGACCAGCACCGCAACCGTGTACTGCGCCTGCTTGATACGTTAGCACCGCAATTACCCGACCGCCTGGTTGCTTCACTCCGGGCTGAAGAGGTGGCTGCTGTTCCGCGCCGCGAACAGATTGCCGAACTTCGACAGCTTTTGGCGACTATCGAAGGTAACGATGCCCGTCAACTGGCTACAGATGCCGACTATTTGGTGGATAAATCCATCTGGTTGATCGGAGGAGATGGATGGGCTTATGACATCGGTTTTGGTGGATTAGATCATGTACTAAGCCTGACGGAGAACGTCAATGTTCTGGTGCTGGACACCCAATGTTATTCCAATACCGGCGGGCAACAGTCAAAAGCGACGCCACTCGGCGCAGTGACCAAGTTTGGTGAACATGGTAAACGTAAGGCGCGCAAAGATCTGGGTGTCAGCATGATGATGTATGGCCATGTTTATGTCGCACAGATCTCTCTTGGCGCACAGCTTAACCAAACGGTGAAAGCAATTCAGGAGGCAGAATCCTACCCCGGCCCTTCGCTGATCATCGCCTATAGCCCTTGTGAAGAGCACGGCTACGATCTGGCATTCAGCCATGACCAAATGAAGCAATTAACCGCAACAGGTTTCTGGCCGTTGTACCGCTTCGATCCTCGCCGTACGCTAGAAGGTAAACCCGCATTGGCGTTAGATTCACGGCCACCAAACAGCGAACTGGTAGCAACCCTGAATAAAGAGCAGCGTTTTCGCCGCCTGAATACGCAACAGCCTGAAGTCGCCGCTGCGCTATACAAAGCGGCAGAACAGGAATTAAAGGAAAAGTACGATTTCCTCAGCTTGCTGGCAGGTAAAGCAGAAAAGAACGTATCAGAGTAACACTTCAGGGCGCGACAGGTTCGCGCCCTTTTTATGACAGGGGTTTGTGACCCAACGTGAGTGTGGCTACTGTCAGCACCGCCATTTTTACCCTGGATCGATGCTGTCATTGCGTTATCCATAAAAAAGGCCCGCTCGGAAACAATATTTCATTTAAAACCGCAATCGAACAACTTAAAATAATTTCTTTAGGAATGCTTTTGATGATGCTCTTTCTTTTTATTATCGGAGTTAATATATATTTAACTGATGACTTGTCTTCCAAAATATCTTCAGACAGACCATCACAAACCAGAAACGCTAACTGTCAACATGCTCATCGAATCCGCCAAGGCTGGCCGTTGGCTTTACGATTGATCAAACCCGTTGCTACCAAAAGGCCGGGTATCTCCCGGCCCCGTTTTTAATCCGGCGCTACTGGCCACTCAATTATGAAAATGACGGTTCTCCTTTTAGGATTTCCAGTATCTTATAGTTTTCCGATGCCTCACAGAGAGCAAAACGATACTGATGATTATTCGAATTTTTATCTATCCCTGAAGTGACATACGCACAACGATTTTTTCTGTACGCCTCCCATGATGCTTGGTCAAGCTTAAACGCTTTTTGGTAGGGTGCATGGTTGATTCGCTTCAATTCTGAGCCGATCTCCACCAACCTAACCAACGACTGAAATCACTTACCACCACCGTGAGTACGGGCATACAGAATGCCAGAAACTGCACTTTGTCTTCATGCCGCGCCCGGCTAAAGGGGAGCAAAAAGCGTATTACTCATTATCGTCTATCGGTGCCAGATGGAATGCCGCTGTAAAACACGCTGGTATTCGGCGGCGTAATCCGTACCATACACGGCATACTTTCGCATGTTGGTTATTGTCGGCCGGTGCAAACCCCTCTTTTATTGCTAATCAGATGGGGCATGATAACGCACAGAGGGTGTACGAGATTTACGGAACATGGATCAAAGAACTGAATAATGAACAAGTGAGCATGCTCAACGCCAGGCTGGCTCAGTAATACGTTTTGTCCCAATTTTGCCCCTTTTGAGATTTGAGAAGTAAAAAAATGAATGAAAATCATCAAGTTAAACCTAAAGAGCAGTACAACTTAAACAAGTTACAAAAGCGGCTACGTCGTAACGTAGGTGAAGCGATCGCTGACTTCAACATGATCGAAGAAGGTGACCGCATCATGGTTTGTCTGTCTGGCGGTAAAGACAGCTACACCATGCTGGAGATCCTTCGTAACCTGCAGCAAAGCGCACCAGTAAACTTTTCACTGATTGCCGTTAATCTCGATCAAAAGCAACCAGGATTTCCTGAACACATTCTGCCAACCTATCTAGAAAACTTGGGGGTGGAATATAAAATCGTTGAGGAAAATACCTACGGCATCGTCAAAGATAAAATACCAGAAGGCAAAACCACCTGTTCCTTATGTTCGCGCCTGCGTCGAGGCATTCTCTACCGCACCGCGACAGAACTGGGGGCGACCAAGATTGCTCTCGGTCATCACCGTGACGATATTCTTCAGACGCTTTTCCTCAACATGTTTTATGGCGGTAAGCTGAAAGGAATGCCACCAAAGTTGATGAGTGACGATGGTAAACACGTGGTGATCCGTCCACTGGCTTATTGCCGTGAGAAAGATATAGAACGTTTCTCGGTAGCCAAAGCATTCCCGATCATCCCGTGCAATCTCTGTGGTTCCCAACCCAACCTTCAGCGTCAAGTGATCGGCGACATGCTGCGCGACTGGGATAAACGCTATCCAGGCCGGATCGAAACGATGTTCAGCGCTATGCAAAACGTGGTGCCTTCCCATTTATGCGATACGACACTGTTTGACTTTAAAGGGATTCATCACGGTAGCGAAGTGGTTGATGGGGGAGATCTGGCCTTTGACCGTGAAGATATTCCGCTGCAACCGGTAAGCTGGCAACCGGAAGATGCTGATGATACCAATGCGCCAGCATTTGAACGCCTGAACGTGCTGGAAATCAAGTAACTCCCTCCTCCGCCTGTACCTACAGGCGGATTATCGCTATTTGGTCATTTTCGATCCTACTCACATTTAACGCATAAAGTGCCTGACAAGGAGCATTACCTTATATACTGTATATTAAAACAGTATATAAGGAGCGTGTAGATGAACATTACCCCCTGTATTTCCCATGTATCACTGGGAACCAACAATTTTGATGCCGCAGCGCAGTTTTACGATCGCGTTCTCGCTGCTCTAGGTTGCCAACGTGTCCTGGAACATCCTGGTTCGATTGGTTATGGCCGCGATTATCCAGAATTCTGGCTACAGGTACCGATAGACGGTAAACGCGCCGGAACAGCAAACGGGGTACATATCGGTTTTTTTGCTACCAGTAAAAAGCAGGTTGATGAGTTTTATCAACAAGCCTTGGCAGCAGGTGCTAGAGATGAAGGCTCTCCGGGTTCACGCCCCCATTACGGTGCACCTTATTATGGTTGTTTCGTTCGTGATCTGGATGGCCACAAAATAGAGGCCAGTTTCTGGGATGAAAGCGCAGCTTAAAAACGTTTATCAACATAGGGAGTAATTATGAGTTCTTTTATTAGCTATCATGCTGAAAACCGAGAATGACATCTGAGATACCAGGCCAACAGTATTAAATCGAGGCGGGAAATCTCGTCTATGACGTTAGCTGAGATATGTCCTTCGACACTCGCCGCGACTATTAAAGCGAACGGTGCTGAGCACCGTTCTTAATCACCTCGCCAAAACCTACCGGAATATGGTGCTGGTTTATTAGCGCTGATTTATGGGAATACCTCAGTGCATCAACGGGGTTATCAGGGATAACGCAGTCCTGAAAGTCAATGTTTCAGGATATAGATTTCCTGACTGTAGGCAACGTCCTCAGGGTTAGTAATAGGGTACCCTTTCACCCACGGCTTAATCAAACGACCATTGGTATATTGATAAATCGGTGCTATCGGTGCTTGGTCCGTAATCATCTGCTCGGCCTTATTGTAATAGGCATTCAACGCGGTTAGGTCAGTTTCACGGCTGGCATCCACCAACAAACGATCGTATTCTGGACTTTTGAATTTAGCGATGTTGCCACTGTGTGATGATATCAGCAGCGAAAGGAAGGTCGATGCCTCATTATAATCGCCTACCCAAGATGCACGCACTACATCAAAATTGCCGGTATTACGGCTGTCGATATAGGTCTTCCACTCTTGATTTTGTAACTTAACGTCTACACCCAGAGTTTTCTTCCACATAGATGCGATGGCAATAGCGATTTTTTGATGACTCTCAGAAGTGTTATACAACAAGGTTAATTTAAGTGGATTATTAGGACCATAACCCGCGACCTGCATCAGTGCCTTTGCTTGCATATTCAACTCTTCTTGAGAATGTTGCTGCAATAGACTGGTTTGCGGTTTAAACCCGGCCGTAACGTCCGGTGTAAAATGATAGGCAGGTTTCTCACCAGTACCCAACACTTTAACTGCAATAACCTCGCGATCGATCGCATACGACAAAGCCTTACGCACACGTACGTCATTAGTTGGTGCACGCTGGGTATTGAAAGCGTAATAGTAAGTCCCTAGTTGATCTGGGGTATATACCTGCCCAGGAATATCCTTCAGTAACTTCTTATACAGAGGTTTAGGGAAGGACTCTGTAATATCGATATCACCAGCCAGATAACGTTTGGTCGCATTGGACTCCTGATTAATTGGCACGAAGGTGACTTTAGTCAGAACAGTATGTGCATGATCCCAATAGTGTTTATTCGGAACCAATACCAATTTTTCGTTTATTACGCGATCGTTCAATTTGAATGCGCCATTGCCAACCAGGTTACCCACCTTGGTCCAATCGTTACCAAATTTCTCGATTGTGTTTTTGGGTACCGGAAATAAACTAAAATTGGCTGTCAGGCTGACAAAATAGGGCACAGGCTTATTTAACTTAACTTTCAGAGTATAGTCATCTACAGCCACAACACCGAGTTTATCTGCGGGTAATTTACCGGTAATAATTTCTTCAGCATTCTGAATACCTGCTAATTGAGCAAACCAGGCAAAAGGGGACACATTTTTCGGGTCGACCAAACGCTGCCAGCTATAGACGAAATCATTTGCCGTGACAGGGTCACCGTTTGACCAACGCGCGTCTTTGCGCAAAGTAAAAAGATAGGTTTGGTTATCGTTGGTCTGCCAACGCGAAGCGACACCCGGAATCGATTTGCCATGAGGATCTTGATTAACCAGTCCTTCAAACAGATCCCTTGCTACTTGCGCTTCTGGCAGCCCAACGACCTTTATAGGGTCAAGAGAAGCGGGTTCATCTTTAATATGACGAACAATCTCTTGCTTTTCCGCCAGTGGAGTACCTGGGGGAACCTGAGCAGCCATTGCACAATTCATAGATGTAACAATTGCTATTGTGCAAAGCGCTAAACGAAAACCCTGATGAATTTTTCTTTTCGCCATTATTAAATACCCCAGTTACTTATCTGAATTTTTTATTATATAGCACAAGCCCCTAGCTGTGTTCCTTAATTGCTCGTCGTTCAGCCGCAGCCCAAAAAATCGTCATTCAAGACGGAGCGCTGAGGGCACACAGTGAGCCTCTGTTCAAACCCGAAAACAGAGGACGGATTTTGGGGCTCGTCCTTTCGGGCTGAGGCTATTTTTTTATCTCCCCCCTTGAATGTTGCTTTATTTTTACTCAATAGAATTTAAATCATCATTATCTAACGCCAATCAGTTAATTATTATTTAAAACAGAAAATATTTATTGGCTAACACTTAAAATCGAAATTATTCGTTAAATCTATTACTGAAAAATAAAAGGGAAAATATAAAACCACACATCAGACGCCGGAAATATCACTATTAAAATAAAATACTGAAAGCCACCCTCAGAATTTAATTGCGACATTAACGAAACCCATAAATTCAATGATGTACCTTAATTAAATTTAACAAGTTTTTTAGCGCTGAGTTTTCTCTTCGATAATGCTCAAGTATCCTAACGTAGGCAAATTAGCAACAATTGCGCAGCCAATAGATAAAATTGTTCTCCGGGTGATAACGCTCCCCTGCTGCCCGGCGAAAATAAAAAACCCCCATAGCCTTGTGGGCAATGTGGGCTTTACCAACCCATTTTAATCAATCGTAAAGATGAATACTGACGATCTGATAGCTGAACTCTTCATTTTCCTCTTCATCAAAAATGGTGAAAAAACTTTTTTCAGCCAATGGATTGAGCTGAATATCCGTTTTCTGCAACTGACGTGAGTCAACATCGTCATAGCCATAATCAAGGAAAAACCTACCTTTTTGATGATCTATATGCAACGTAAACGGGTAGTTAGATTCATCACCACGCCCGTCGTCGTTTTTCACCACACCAAACCATTCCCCTTGGCGGATCTGATTTTCAGAATCAACGCCGCACAGTAACGTGATAGTGTCTTTTTCATTTTCGCTGTAACGTGCAACAACTCTAGCAACTGGCATGTCAAATCCTCTTTATCGTTCGTTAACTTCTGTTGATAGTATAACAACAGCCGTTGCTTTACTCTCTCAATGGATTGGGAAAGAAAGGTTAAAGCGTAATACACTGAATAAAATAGCAATCGACGATCGCTTGGCATAACGGAACTCATACCATGATCCAATACAAACCGCGTAGTGAACGTGGCCAACTGGCAATGACCGCTGAAAGTTACGGTAAATCGCACCTGGGAGCACCACTGCTCTATTTCCCGGCAGCAACCCGTAGCGCCGAAACTGGATTAGTGATTGCAGGTACCCATGGGGACGAAAATGCCACCCTAGTGACATTGTCCTGCGCATTACGCAGTATTGCCCACGAGCAGTTACTACACGACGTGATCTTGGCAATCAATCCCGATGGTTGCCAGCTGGGATTACGCTCTAACGCCAATGGAGTCGATCTAAATCGCAATTTCCCGTCTGCCAACTGGCGCGCTGGCGACACAATCTATCGTTGGAACTGTGCGTCAGAAACTCGCGATGTCAAGCTATCCACCGGTGGCAGGCCGGGTTCCGAACCAGAAACCCAAGCTTTATGCCATCTAATCCATCGCGTAAAACCAAACTGGGTGGTCTCATTCCATGAACCTCTGGCCTGTATTGAGGACCCAGATAATTCCAGGTTAGGCGTTTGGTTAGCACACCGCTTCGCCCTACCATTAGTCACCAGCGTTGGCTATGAAACTCCTGGATCTTTTGGTAGTTGGTGTGCAGACTTGTCTTTACCCTGTATTACAGCCGAATTTCCACCGATCTCCGCCGACGCAGCGAGTGAGAAATATCTGAATGCCATGGTAAGATTGCTTACCTATTCTGACTGAACATTAGCCAACGTGCAGTGCCATTAAAGATTTATTGCACCGCATGCGAAGGCCAAACCGAGTTTGATATCGTTAGCCAACCAGGTTGGACCATCAAGATCGACGAAACGGGCTCCTGGGACTAACGGCAATGCTGCCGCAATAGCCCTTGAAGTACAAAGCATGCAACCAAGCATGATATCGAATCCTTGCAAACGGGCTTGTTCGGCTAGTTTCAGCCCTTCCGTCAGGCCACCTGTTTTATCCAGCTTGATATTGACCATTTGGTAACGCCTGGACAATCTGACCAAATCATCACTGGTATGGCAGCTTTCGTCGGCGCAAATCGGCAATGGATGGACAAAATTTTCCAGCGCACTGTCGTCTGTTGCTGGCAGCGGTTGCTCAAGCATAGCTACGCCTAAATCTGTCAACAGTTGACAGCGCTCCTCCAGCCCTTTCGCTTGCCACGATTCATTGGCGTCAACAATTAAGCTCATCCGAGGTACAGCGGCACGGATCGCGACCAGTCTCTCACGGATAAAACGATCATCGAGCTTGATTTTAAGCAGCGTCGCCCCCTTAATTTCCTGCTCCCTGGCGGCGAATGCCATGGCTTCTGGAGTGCCAATGGCGATCGTTTGTGCCATAACGACACGTTGAGGCGCTTGAATACCGCTAAGTTGCCACAGATCCTGACCATTCAGGTGGCATTCCAAGTTCCACAAAGCCGAGTCGACAGCATTGCGTGCCGCGCCAGCGGGCATTAATCGCTGTAAATCCTGTCGAGTGGCACCTTGTAATACTGCAGGCAACACTTCAGCAAGCTGTTGCATGACAGAGGCCTCACTCTCACCGTAACGTGCATACGGTGTGCATTCCCCGACGCCATACATACCCTGCTGTTCGATCTTCACGACCACCACTTTCGCCTCGGTCCTGCTACCACGAGCGATCACAAATGCCGTATGCAACGGCCAGGCTTCAGCGTAAAAATGCATGCTTCGCATAACGGCTCCTGAACAAGAAAACATATTTCGTGCTTGAAACCCGTTCCTCTCGCTTTAATGATGATCTTTTTCAGCGACAACGGCATCACGGGCAATTAAGGAACCAGCCTTGCGTAACCAATTAATTAACAAACTTTATATCCAAGGAACGATTGTTGACTTAAACTGGCCGCTGATGTGAATCTTATGTTAATCAGGTTTATACCCATCACCCTTCAAACTGCAGCGGTGTTGATCAAGCTTGTAGACTACATAATCGTCACCTACCTGCAATTTGGACGAAACTGGGTATACGTCTTTATATAAACATCGTTGAAAGGAACCTAACAATGACTCAGACCGTACACTTTCAAGGCAATCCTGTCACTGTCGCGGGCCAACTACCGCAACAAGGGGAACAGGCAAAACACTTCACCTTGGTGGCTAAAGACCTTTCAGACGTTGCATTGAGCAGCTTCGTTGGTAAGCGTAAAGTCTTGAACATTTTTCCAAGTATTGATACCGGTGTATGCGCAGCATCAGTTCGTAAATTTAACCAACTGGTAGGAAGCCTTGATAATACCGTGGTGTTATGTATCTCTTCTGACCTGCCATTCGCGCAGTCTCGCTTTTGCGGTGCAGAGGGCCTAAACAACGTGGTCACGCTTTCAACTCTTCGTGGCACCGAATTTAAACAGGCCTATGGCGTAGAGATTGCTGAAGGGCCACTAGCCGGTCTGACAGCTCGCGCCGTCGTTGTGCTTGACGGCCAAGATAAAGTGCTATATAGCGAGTTGGTGAACGAAATCACTAATGAACCAGATTACGACGCTGCGCTGGAAGCACTGAAGTAAGCTTGTTGGCATTAGGCCACACAGCTCAATGCCAATCGCAGTAGCCCGGTCTTTTTGCACCGGGCTGTTTATCCATTGGATAGCGTTATTATTCTGTTTCTTTTAGAGATTTACGATTACTCAAACCGTACTCACGCAGTTTATTGGCAATTGCCGTATGGGAAACCCCTAAGCGCTTGGCCAATTTACGTGTGCTTGGATAAGTTCGGTAAAGACGTGTCAAAATTGAGCGTTCAAAACGCTTACTAATCTCATCCAGTGACCCCTCCAACACTTCATCCCCCAGCGATAGTTCTACCTCGAACTCCGGCAGAATGATGTCCTGCGGACGCAGTTCATAACCGTTAGTTTGGGTCAGTGCACGATAAATAGCATTTTTTAACTGACGTACGTTACCTGGCCACCCATACTTGCAGAGAAAACTATTGAGATCGTTAGCTAACTTTGGTCTCGCAACACCCTGTTCATCGGCAAAACGTGCCACAAACAATTCTGCAAGTGGCAGGATATCCTGTGGGCGCTCGCGTAACGGCGGAATTGTGATCGTCAACACGTTAAGGCGATAATAAAGATCTTCACGGAATTCGCCGCGCTGTACCAGTTCAGTCAGGTTTTTCTGGGTGGCACAAATCACCCGCACATCCACATGAACTTCATGCTCTTCTCCAACCCGTCGGAACGTACCATCATTGAGAAAACGCAGCAGTTTAGTTTGCATACGCGGTGACATCTCGCCAATCTCATCCAATAGTACCGAACCGCCATTAGCCTGTTCAAAAAAGCCTTTCTTGCCTTCCAACGCGTTCGGATAGGCACCTGCTGCGTGACCAAAAAGTTCGCTCTCAACCACATCGTCTGGTAACGCAGCACAGTTCAGTGCCAAGAAAGTCTGTTTGCCACGCGGGCTACGCAGATGACAAGCACGGGCTAAAATATCTTTTCCCGTGCCAGTTTCGCCCACAATGAGCAACGGTGCATCAAGCATTGCCAGCTTGCGTGCCTGCTCAAGCACATGACGCATCTTAGAACTCACTGCAACAATATGGTCAAATTCGGCATCGTCATTTATCGATAGTTCCTGCAGTTGCCGTCCTATACGCGCGGTAGATTTAAGCATCACGACAGCCCCCACCGTTGCCTGCATCTGCTGTTCATCCTCAAGATAGATCGGCGTGATATCCAACAGAAAATCCTGACCACGGATCACCACTCGTTCGGCATGTGGTATCGCATTTTCATTTTCTAGCCAGCGGCCAAAGTTATAGCCACCAATAAGCTGAGCAGCCGTTTGATTACGTAGTTTATCTTCAGTGAAATTGAACAATGCCTGAGCAGCTGGGTTGGCCAACTCTACTCTGCCTTTCATATCGATAGAAAATACCGGTTCCGGCATCGATTCCAGCAATGCACGCAATGCCCGATGTTCACGTTCTGACGGCATAAAGCTGACCGTGCGAACGTCGGTGACACCATTAATCCGTCTGATTTCAGCCATCAAGGCCCGGAATGTATCAAAGTCCAACTGGGAAAAATTCAGGTAAATACGGCTGGTAGGGGCAATTTCAATGCCACGCAGATCGATGCCGCGCGATACCAAGAGATCGAGTAGTTCTCGGGTGAGACCGAGACGGTCTTCGCAAAATACTTCCAAACGCATCAGTATTAGCCTTATCTCTGCGGGTTCAGGGATGACTGCTGATGATACTCTCTCCTGCCGAATGGAAGAAGCTATCTGTCAGTAAAAGTTGACAAAATTATGTTTTTGCATTGTGTTTGATGAATTTAAACACCGTCACATGACGCATATCTGTACCCGTGCTGGTTGACGCAGTGAAGCAGAGTAACGTAGCCCCTCTAATCTGCAGGGCTACGCGGATTACGTTCTACTTAGCCTGGCTTTCACTCTTCTTCATCGCGTCTTTCAACTGACCGACAAGTTGGCCACGGAAATCACTCAGTCTGGGCTTATCGCCCTCTAACCAAGGCAGCGGACGGCAAAGCTCCATCGCTTTAATACCCAAACGAGCCGTCAACAGACCGGCACCAATACCTTGAGCAGCGCGTGCTGAGAGCCGTGCAGCGATATCTTGCGACATCCAGTCCATACCCACTTCCCGCACCAGTTCTGAAGCACCAGCAAAGGCGATGTTCAGCAATACCAACCGGAACAGACGAATACGACTGAAATAGCCCAGCTCTATGCCATACAATGCCGCAATGCGATTAATCAGACGAATATTTCGCCAGGCGATAAATGCCATATCCACCAATGCCAAAGGGCTGACGGCGATCATCAAAGCAGATTCCGCGGCTGAGCGACTGATTTCCCGTCTAGCCTGGTTATCCAATACCGTCTGAACCAGCTTGGCATAAAGGGCCACGACCTCGCGATCGTTTTGCGTTTCATGTAATGAAGCCCGCCAGCGTTGCAGCGCCGGATGTCCCTGATCCATACCGGCCTGACGCGCCAGTTTTTCACAGAACTCACGCCCTTTTCCTAAACCGTGACTATGCAACAACTCTCGGGCGTCGTCGCGCTCTTGCGCACGCTGCCGCAAACGATGCAGTCGCCGCCACTCACCCACCACTGAGCCAATACCGGCAAAAATAATCAATCCACTAGCGACCCCGCCGCCCAGCGCTATCCAATCCTGCTGTACCCAAGAGGTATGTACCCACTGGATACCTTGAGCAACGATGCTAATACCAAACAGAGCCAATCCGGTATTAACCATCTTGCGCCATAGGCTTAGCTGCGGCTTTAGCGCGGCGTGAATGATCCCTTCGGCACGCCCTTCCTCTTCTTCTTCCCGCTCTGCTTCAGGAACCGCCGGATAAAATGTCTCAGCCTGTCGTTCATTAAACGCTACCCCAGCACGCAACACTGGTTCTTGCGGCGTCTGTAGAGGTTCCTCAAAGTCGATACGCGGTTTTAGCGGCTCGCTCATCGTAATTTGTCTCCCAGTAAAAACTCCATCACCGCGTCAAGCCGGATATGTGGCAACGGCGTATCAACGCTCATTGTCCTTGGGCGAAAATCTTCAAAATGGAACCCTTGTTGCTGCCAGAATGCTTGACTTGGCAAACGTGCCGGTACCTCACCTGGAAATACGGTCAGAGGTGTTCCATCATTCAAACGTTGGCCTTTCAGTGCATGAATACGCTGTCCATTGTGTTCAACCATCCCGCTCTCCGTTGCCTGTACCGAAGCCAAACCGACACAGTCCATACTGATGCCTTCAAACGCCGCATTCTGCCAGGCTTCCTGCACCAGTTGTTGTAAAAGGGACACCAGATTAGCGTGCTGATCGGCGGTAATGTGATCCGCTTTGGTTGCCGCGAACATCAGCTTGTCAATTGTGGGTGAGAACAAGCGACGGAATAGCGTTCGCTTGCCATAGTGGAAACTTTGCATCAGTTGGGTCAGGGCAAGCCGCATATCATTGAACGCATGCGGCCCACGGTTAAGGGGTTGTAAGCAATCCACCAGCACAATCTGGCGGTCGAAACGGACGAAATGCTCTTTATAGAAGGCTTTGACAACAGCGTGGCAGTAATAAGTAAAGCGGTCTCGCAGCATGCCGATATTGCTCTGTTTGTCTGCTTGGGCAAGATACGACTCCCCCAAGGTCTCTGCATTTGGCCATGGGAAAAACTGCAACGCAGGCGCTCCGGCCATCTCGCCGGGCAATACAAAGCGCCCAGGTTGAATAAAGTGCAACCCTTCCGCTTTACAACGTAGCAGATAATCCGTGTAGGCCTGGGCAATAGCGGCCAGTTTGTTTTCATCTGCAACAGCCAACGGATCGAGATCGCGGCATAGAGATAACCAGGGTTCAGCCCATTTGGCACGATCGCCCTTTAATAAACCGGTCATTTGGCGCGACCAGCTCAGGTAATCCTGCTCCAGCATAGGTAAATCAAGCAACCACTCGCCGGGATAATCCACGATCTCTAGATAGAGAGTAGAGGTCTCTTTGAAGTGACGTAATAGGGAGTCGTTAGAACGATAGCGGATGGCAAGGCGGATTTCACTGACACCACGCGTTGGTGTTGGCCAGTTTGGTGGGTTGCCATAAAGTTGCGTTAACCCTTCATCATAAGTAAAACGCGCAACCCCGAGATCACGTTGTGGAATACGCTTCACGCCCAGTAGGCGATCTTCACGCACAGGCGAAAACAGCGGCATGCGCGCACCGCTGTTAACATGAAGCAACTGATTGACCAACGCAGTGATGAATGCGGTCTTACCGCTTCGGCTCAGGCCGGTTACCGCCAGACGCAAATTGCGATCCATTCCGCGGTTGACCAGCGAAGTAAACTCATTTTTCAGTCTTTTCATTACTCTCCTTGGCATATCGCCCAAAGACTCTGCCCAACCCTTTGCGGAACAGCGGTTCCAGCAACATGGCTAACACAAAGCGAAGTGGCTTACGGCTGACCGCTTTTAGTAGCCACGATGTTGCTCTGGTAGGACCATAACTCATCAACGCAATGATGATCACGTTGGGTAATTTTTTCAATACTTTACCTGCGCCTTGTTTGAATGCGGAGGATTTGGTCATGACAAACGTCCTAATGGGGAAAAGACGGTAGGTGCAGTACATGACCTGCGGAACACGCAGGCCAGTACCGCATTCAAATAGTTCATAACTGGCGAAAACGGCTTTGTACGCCAAAAGTATCGGACGTAACGTAGCGTTCGACTTGACGCAGTTGCTGTTCACCACGACCCAGTTCGAATTCCAGTTGATCCAACAATTGACGCGGTGTCGCTTGATGTTCATCCCGATAACGGCTTGCAGGGACTTCATCCAGCATGAAAACCAGCGCGATATAAGCGATTATCGTGAAGAAAAACAGCCCGAAGAACAATGATAGTACGGCAATCACCCGGATCAAACGTACCGGCACGTCAAAATAGTGGGCAAGACCAGCACAGACGCCTTTCAGCATCCCTTCTTCAGGAACGCGATACAGCTTTTTATTCGCTAACGTATTGCCCTTGAAAGAATCGTTTCCATTGCTGTTGTATGAGTGATCGTTACGCTCGCCATAGTTCTCTCTTTCCTGGTGCTTTCTCATCACGATTGCCTCCAGTTAGGATGTTCCGCATCAAGAATATCTTCCAGTGCCTGTATGCGCTCACGCATACGCACTGCTTCCTCGGTCAACTGAGTCAACCGTTGCATTTCATGATGACTTAGTTGGATACCATTCTGTTGCCGGTTGCTATAATGCAGCCAAAGCCAAATCGGCGCGACAAACAGCACAAAGATGGTCAATGGGATGGCAAGTAATAGAGCACTCATTTTAATTCCTTCATATTAACCGTGATATGGCGACCACACTTGGGTGGCCGCGTGTGCATTATTCTGAGCGGTTCATTTTGGCCTTCAATGCTGCAATTTGCTCACTGATAGCATCGTCCGCTTTCAGTTCAGCAAATTCCTGGTCTAGGCTTTTATTTTTGCCAATGCTAATACTCTCAGCTTCCGCCTCCATATGGTCGATCCGGCGCTCGAAATGCTCAAAACGCGCCATTGCCTCATCCAGTTTACCGCTATCCAGTTGACGACGAACATCGCGTGAAGAAGAAGCCGCTTGATGACGTAGCGTTAACGCCTGCTGACGCGCACGGGTTTCAGTCAGTTTGTTTTCCAATTCGCCAATTTCACTCTTCATGCGGGCCAGGGTTTCTTCTACCGTAGCAACCTCATGACTCAATGTTGCGATAAGATCGGCCACTTTCTGTTTTTCAATCAACGCAGCACGCGCCAGATCCTCTTTGTCTTTGCGTAATGCCAGTTCGGCTTTATCTTGCCAATCATTGATCTGGTTTTCACCTTGTTCAATACGGCGTAATAACTGTTTTTTTTCTGCTAGGGCTCTAGCTGACGTAGAACGTACTTCTACCAGCGTGTCCTCCATTTCCTGGATCATCAAACGTACCAGCTTTTGGGGGTCTTCTGCCTTATCCAACAGAGTATTGATATTGGCGTTCACGATGTCGGCAAAACGAGAAAAAATGCCCATAATTTACTTCCTCTTGATTATGATGGCGTATGAAGCGCCGCGTTAGTGATACTGCTTGTCGTAGAACCTATATCAAGAAGCATGCCAAGTTTTATTTGATTGAAAAATAAAGACTATTTATTTTTTGACTCTCGCTGCGCTTACTGTAGAGTGAGTGTTTTCACCAAACATTGGCGAATTTCATCATGAGCGGACCGTTAGAGAACCTGTTGGGCGAAGCGAATACCTTTGTTGAGGTATTAGAGCAGGTTTCACAATTGGCGAAGCTGAACAAACCAGTGCTGGTGCTCGGCGAACGCGGGACCGGTAAAGAACTGATAGCACACCGTTTGCACTACCTTTCCAATCGTTGGCAAGGTCCGTTTATTTCCCTTAACTGCGCAGCGTTGAACGAAAACCTGCTGGATTCAGAATTGTTTGGTCATGAGGCAGGGGCATTCACCGGTGCACAGAAACGCCATCTTGGTCGCTTTGAACGCGCAGATGGCGGCACTTTATTTCTGGATGAATTAGCGACTGCGCCGATGCTGGTGCAAGAGAAACTGTTACGGGTGATCGAATATGGCCATCTGGAACGTGTTGGCGGTAGCCAACCGTTACAAGTAGATGTCCGGTTGGTCTGTGCCACTAACGACAATCTTCCTGCGTTGGCTGCAACCGGTAAATTCCGCGCCGATTTGTTGGACCGCCTGGCCTTCGACGTTGTGCAATTGCCTCCGTTACGGCAACGCCAGCAAGACATCATGTTGCTGGCAGAACATTTCGCCATCGGCATGTGCCGCGAACTGTTGTTGCCACTGTTTCCCGGTTTTAGCGAACATGCCCAAGCCACATTGCTCAGTTATAGCTGGCCTGGCAACGTGCGTGAGCTGAAAAATGTAGTGGAGCGCTCTGTTTACCGGCACGGTACAAGCGACGATATGCTGGATAACATCATCATTAACCCATTTTTACAGCGCTCAATACCAGACGATAAGGTGCCAGAGAAAACCAGTGATTTGCCTACATTGCCATTAGATTTTAAACACTGGCAACACCAGCAGGAAAAAGCCTTACTGGAAAAGGCATTGCAACAGAGCCGATTCAACCAGCGCAAAGCGGCAGCGCAACTGGGACTGACCTATCATCAATTGCGCGGCATGTTAAAAAAGCATGCGCTATTACCAGCGAATGAGCAGGACTGACCTTATTGAGCAAAATTCAGCCACAACACTAAAATTTCAGTCATTTTGTTCAAGAGATTGGGCTGTTCGCCAGAGTGCGATACACTAATGTTATTGCTTAATAACCCATGAAGCGTCTATGCGTGGTTTCCCCCTTTGGATAATGTCACTGTATTGCCTGGCAAACTCTGCTTTGGCTTCAACACCGACTACATCAAACACACCTCCTCCGCCAACGGATATCCGGCAGAGCGGTTTTGTTTATTGTGTCAGTGGCATCCTGAATACTTTTAATCCACAGATGGCCAGCCGTGGTCTAATTGTCGATACCCTCGCAGCCCAGCTGTATGATCGGTTGCTGGACGTTGATCCTTATACTTACCGTCTTATGCCTGAGCTGGCGCAACGCTGGGAGGTTTTGGATAACGGTGCCACCTACCGTTTCCATCTGCGCCGTGATGTGCCTTTTCAGACTACGGCCTGGTTTCAACCCACACGCAAAATGAATGCTGATGATGTCGTATTCAGTTTTGAGCGGGTTTTTAACCCACAACATCCGTTTCACGATGTAAACGGTGGTCAATACCCATATTTCGACAGTTTACAGTTCGCAGAATCGGTACAAAGTGTGAAGAAACTGGACGATTTCACTGTGGAATTCCGTCTTCAAGCACCGGATGCGTCGTTTCTGTGGCATCTGGCAACACATTACGCCCCGATATTATCGGCAGAGTACGCGGCTAACCTGAAACAGAGCGGTTCACCAGAAATGATCGATCGCGAACCCGTGGGCACCGGCCCATTCCTCTTAAGTGAATATCGTTCTGGGCAATATATTCGTCTGGCGCGTAATGAAGCTTACTGGAAAGGGAAACCACGCATGCCACAAGTGGTGATCGATATGAGTGCCGGTGGTACAGGCAGGCTGTCCAAGTTACTGACCGGTGAGTGCGATGTGCTGGCATATCCTGCCGCCAGCCAACTCTCGATCCTACGCGACGATCCACGATTACGTCTAACGCTGCGGCCCGGGATGAATGTTGCCTATCTGGCCTTGAATACCCGCAAACCCCCACTCGATAATCTGAAAGTCCGCCAGGCTATTGCGCTATCGATTAATAATCAGCGTTTGATGCAATCGATTTATTACGGTACGGCAGAAACAGCCGCGTCTATCCTGCCACGAGCCTCCTGGGCATATGATAGTGATGCTCGTGTAACGGAGTACAACCCAGCCAAAGCGCGTGAACTACTCCGCGAAGCAGGTATTGAATCCCTGAATCTGAAGCTTTGGGTACCGACAGCATCGCAATCATACAACCCAAGTCCCTTGAAAATGGCAGAATTGCTGCAGGCTGACTTAGCACAGGTGGGTATCAACCTCACTATTGTTCCGGTAGAAGGCCGTTTCCAGGAAGCTCGCCTGATGGAAATGAACCACGATTTAACACTCACCGGCTGGTCAACGGACAGTAACGATCCAGACAGTTTTTTCCGACCTCTGTTGAGCTGTGCGGCTATCCGTTCTCAAACGAATTATGCTCACTGGTGTGATCCTGAATTCGATGAGTTGTTGCAGGATGCACTAATATCCCAACAACTGTCACAACGTATCGATAAATATCAACAGGCGCAGAAAATTCTTGCAGAACAACTGCCATTACTGCCATTAGCATCATCCCTTCGTCTGCAAGCCTATCGTTATGATATCAAAGGGCTGGTATTAAGCCCCTTTGGTAATGCGTCGTTTGCTGGCGTGTACCGTGAACCGGCAGAAGAGGTGAAAAAGTGATTATCTTTACCCTGCGCCGTATGCTGTTACTGCTGATTACGCTGTTCTTCCTCACACTGGTCAGCTTCAGTCTGAACTATTTTACCCCGAGAGCCCCGCTAAACGGAGCTGCCTTACTGGATGCCTATCGGTTCTATTTTTTCAGCCTGCTGCATGGGGATTTCGGCGTCTCCAGCATTAATGGTCAGGCTATCAGCGAACAGCTGCGTGAAGTGTTCCCGGCCACCATGGAACTTTGCATTCTGACATTCTCTCTAGCGCTGTTCATCGGTATACCGTTAGGCATTATTGCTGGAGTGATGCGTGGAAAATGGCAGGATACAGCCATCAGCACCTTTGCATTGCTGGGTTTCTCAATGCCAGTATTCTGGCTGGCATTGCTATTAATGCTCTATTTTTCACTCTATTTAGGATGGCTACCGGTTTCAGGCCGCTTCGACTTGTTGTATGAGGTCAAACCCGTGACAGGCTTTGCCTTGATCGACGCTTGGCTCTCTGACTCACCTTATCGCACCGAGATGATTAGCAGCGCGTTACGCCATATGGTATTACCCATCGCTGCACTGGCTGTCGCCCCTATCACCGAAGTGATCCGCTTGATGCGTATCAGCACAGACGATGTATTTGAGCAGAACTACATAAAAGCGGCCGCTACCCGCGGTCTTTCGCGGTTCACCATTATCCGCCGACACGTGTTGCATAATGCGTTGCCACCGATCATCCCGAAACTCGGGTTGCAGTTTTCCACCATGCTCACGCTGGCGATGATCACCGAGGTGGTATTCAGCTGGCCGGGACTGGGACGCTGGCTGATTAACGCCATCCGACAGCAAGATTATGCGGCGATTTCTGCCGGAGTGATGGTCATCGGCACGTTGGTGATCACCATCAACGTCCTTGCAGATATTCTCGGTGCCGCAATGAGCCCGCTGAAGCATAAGGAATGGTATGCACTTCGATAACGTATACCGCGAAAAGAAAATGCCAAGTCCTCTACTTTATACTTGGCGGATCTTTTACGCTGATACACTCGCTATGGTCGGATTTTATGGCGTTTTGGCTCTGGTCCTGCTTTCTCTGTTTGGCAGCCTGCTGGCACCTTACGCTCTGGATCAGCAATTTCTTGGTTATCAACTACTACCACCTTCCTGGTCACATTACGGGAATGTGTCATTCTTTCTGGGAACTGATGATCTGGGCCGGGACATCCTCAGCCGCCTGCTAAGCGGCACCGCTGCTACCTTTGGTTCAGCGCTGATCGTCACCTTGGCTGCCGCTGCCTGTGGTGTGATCCTTGGCGTATTTGCCGGGGTCACTCATGGTCTGCTTTCCGCGGTGTTGAACCATATTCTGGATACCCTGCTTTCCATTCCCTCATTGCTGCTGGCGATTATTGTTGTGGCGTTTCTCGGGCCAAAACTCGAACATGCCATGTTGGCCGTCTGGTTAGCGCTTTTACCCCGTATGGTGCGCACCATCTATAGCGCCGTACATGATGAGTTAGAAAAAGAGTATGTCGTCGCTGTTCGCCTAGATGGTGCTTCAACGCTACAAATCCTGTGGTACGCAGTGATGCCCAATATTGCCGCAGTGCTGGTCACCGAGTTCACGCGAGCGCTATCGATGGCGATCCTCGATATCGCCGCACTGGGCTTCCTCGATTTGGGTGCGCAACTGCCCTCACCTGAATGGGGTGCAATGTTGGGTGATTCGCTAGAGCTGGTGTATGTCGCACCTTGGGCAGTGATGCTGCCCGGCGTGGCCATTTTGCTCAGCGTATTACTGGTTAACCTTTTGGGTGATGGAATGCGCCGTGCAATTAATGCGGGGGTGGAATAATGCCGTTACTCGATATCCGCAATCTGACAATTGAATTTATGACTGCTGAAGGTCCCGTCAAAGCCGTTGACCGCGTCAGTATGACACTAACCGAAGGTGAAGTACGTGGTTTAGTGGGAGAATCTGGTTCAGGAAAAAGTCTGATCGCCAAAGCCATTTGTGGCGTGACCAAAGATAACTGGCGCGTTACCGCTGACCGCTTCCGTTTTGATGATATCGATCTGTTGCAACTGACGCCGCGCGAACGACGCAGGCTAGTTGGCCAAAACGTATCGATGATTTTTCAGGAACCACAATCCTGTTTAGATCCTTCTGAAAACATTGGGCGCCAGTTGGCACAGGCTATCCCTGGCTCGACCTTCAAAGGCCGTTGGTGGCAACGTTTTAACTGGCGTAAACGCCGAGCTATTGAGCTTTTACACCGCGTGGGGATCAAAGATCATAAGGATGCCATGGGCAGTTTCCCTTATGAGTTAACCGAAGGTGAATGTCAAAAAGTGATGATCGCCATCGCTTTGGCCAACCAGCCAAGGTTGTTGATTGCTGATGAGCCGACCAACGCCATGGAGCCAACCACACAAGCGCAGATTTTCCGGCTGTTGGCACGTCTGAATCAGAACAATAACACCACTATCCTGCTGATCAGCCATGATTTGCAGATGATGAGCAAGTGGGCGGACAAGGTCAACGTGCTCTACTGTGGCCAAACGGTTGAAAGCGCACAATGTGAAGATCTGCTCGCCGCACCTCATCACCCTTATACCCAAGCGCTGATCCGTGCCATGCCTGATTTTGGCCGTTCACTACCGCATAAGAGCCGCTTGAATACGTTACCGGGTGCCATTCCATCACTGGAACATTTACCAATAGGTTGCCGTCTGGGTCCACGTTGCCCTTACGCACAGAAAAAATGTATTGAAACCCCACTCCTAAGAGCGGTGAAGAATCGCTTGTTCGCCTGCCATTTCCCGTTAAACATGGAGGAGCAATAACATGGAAACACTGTTGGAAGTGCGCAACCTGACCAAGACCTACCGCTACCGAACCGGGCTGTTTCGCAGACAACATATCGAAGCAGTTCACCCCGTCAGCTTTACCCTACGTGAGCGGCAAACGCTGGCGATCATCGGTGAAAACGGCTCTGGAAAATCAACCTTGGCAAAGATGCTCTCCGGCATGGTCGAACCTTCATCCGGTGAAATACTGATTGATGATCACCCACTGGAGTTTGGTGATTACCGCTACCGTAGTCAGCTAATCCGCATGATATTTCAAGATCCCAGCACTTCACTCAACCCACGTCAACGCATCGGTCAGTTGCTTGATGCGCCGTTAAGGTTGAATACTGAACTTGAAACTGCAGCCCGAGAGGAGCGAATTAACCAGACCTTGCGCCAAGTGGGTATGTTGCCGGATCATGCCAATTATTACCCGCACATGCTGGCTTCAGGTCAAAAGCAGCGCGTAGCGTTGGCACGAGCGCTGATACTACAGCCTAAAGTGATTATTGCAGATGAAGCACTCGCTTCACTGGATATGTCGATGCGCTCGCAGATCATTAATCTGATGCTAGAGCTGCAGGAAAAGCATGGCATCTCCTATATCTATGTGACGCAACATTTGGGCATGATGAAGCACATCAGCGATCAGGTAATGGTGATGCATGAAGGTAAAATCGTCGAACGCGGCAGCACGGCTGAAGTTTTGGCTGCCCCACTGCATGATCTTACTAAACGCTTGATTAACAGTCATTTTGGTGAAGCACTGACTGCTGATGCCTGGCGGCGTGATGGTAGCAGGAACTAGAGCAGAACAAGTCAGGCAGATCATTGCCTGGCAAACGCGGCTACTGAGACTTAGCTATTCGCTGTCCATGCGCGTCAATGACCTTTTCACCATCTTTTTTGCTAAAACCACCTTTCTATTGTGCGGGCAAAATGTCCAAAACGGCCTCTGAGAGGCGGCAAAAGCCGTTATTTCAAGCATTAACGCAATACTGCTCGTCAATAACCGCTGTACCTTGAACAGCCATGGGGATAAATCAGCAGAATGATTGTTACGTCGGGTAGACGCATTCACACAGATACAGACGATAAACTCTTTTCATGAACCATCGCTCTATTCGATTAGACGCCAAACCTCTTCACTCCTAGACTTGTAACGTAAGCACTCAAACTGCCTAAAAAATCACTTACTTTTTAGCTACAACTATCCTTTGCGAAAAAAACCATGAAATTCAAACCGTCAATCAGACCCTATCGCGGAGCAGCTGGCGGATGGGGCTCTTTAGAAGCTACCACCCGCTATGTGCTCGACAGCAAGCAAGCCCTGATAAATCTGCGCAACCTGATGCACACGAATAAAACACGCGGTTTCGATTGCCCAGGGTGCGCATGGGGCGATGACAACCAGAGTATTTTCAGCTTCTGTGAAAACGGTGCTAAAGCGGTCAGTTGGGAAGCCACTCGTCATGCCGTCGAACCGGCTTTCTTTGCTAGCCATAGCATCAGCAGTCTACGCGAACAAAGTGATTATTTTCTGGAATACCAGGGTCGCCTGACGCATCCAATGCGTTATGATGCCAAAACGGACCGTTACCGTCCGATCGATTGGCCAGATGCCTTGGCGCTCATTGCTCATCACATCCATAACATGGATAACCCTAACCAGATTGAACTTTATACTTCAGGCAGAACCAGCAATGAAGCCTCCTATCTTTATCAACTGTTTGGTCGCATGCTGGGCACCAGTAATTTTCCTGATTGTTCCAATATGTGTCATGAAGCAAGCGGTATAGGACTCAAGCAAAGTATTGGCGTGGGTAAAGGCACAGTACGTATGGCGGATTTTGAAAAAGCCGATGCTATTTTTGTTTTTGGTCAAAACCCCGGTACCAATCATCCTCGGATGTTACACAGCCTGAGGCAGGCCGCTAGTCGCGGCGCGCACATCGTCAGTTTCAACACCCTACGTGAACCAGGGTTGGAACGATTTGCCGATCCGCAAAGCCCAATCCATATGTTGACACCAAAATCATCGCCTATCAGCTCTGCTTACTTCCAACCTAATCTCGGTGGAGATATGGCGGCGGTTCGCGGGATGGTAAAAGCCCTATTAGAAAACCACCGCCTACGATTGGCTGCCAACAAAGCGGGTATATTTAACCAACGATTTATCGATGAATACTGTGTGGACATTGATGAGTACCTGGCTCAGGTCGATGCCACTTCTTGGCGACAAATCACCACACAATCAGGTTTAACGGAAGCCCAATTACGCCATGCGGCTAAAATCTATCAAGACGCAAACCGGATTATCTGCACTTGGGCCATGGGGATCACGCAGCACAAGCACTCAGTGGCAACAGTCCGCGAAATTACCAACCTGCAACTCCTGTTCGGTCAGTTAGGTAAACCAGGTGCTGGGCTATGTCCAGTTCGAGGTCATAGTAATGTACAAGGCAATCGTACGATGGGCATCGACGAAAAAGCACCCAAAGCGTTGCTTGACAACCTAGAACAACACTTTGGGTTTACGCCAAACCGCACTATTGGCCATAACACGGTTGAAGCGATAGAAGCAATGCTGCGTGGCGAGGTCAAGGTGCTGATCGCGCTTGGGGGAAATCTGGCAGCAGCGGCCCCGGACACTGAACGAACGGCTCAAGCACTGCGTTGCTGTGATTTAACGGTTCATATCAGCACCAAGTTGAACCGCAGTCATCTGATCACCGGCAAAGACGCATTAATCCTGCCAACATTGGGGCGTACAGAATTGGATATACAAGCTACTGGCCCTCAATATATTACGGTGGAGGATTCTTTTAGCATGGTGCATGCTTCTGAAGGTATCGCCAAACCCTTGGCGACTACACAACGTTCAGAAACAGCCATTGTTTGCGGTATTGCTCATTCAGTGTTGGGTAACAAAAAACTGGATTGGTTGGCTCTGGCAGATGACTATTCCCTGATTAGGCGGCACATTCAGGCCACCATCCCGGGTTTTGACGATTTTAACCAACGTTGCGAACAACCGGGGGGATTTTATCTGGGTAATGCAGCTGCAGAACTCCGTTTTGCTACGCCAAGCGGCAAGGCGCATTTTAGTGCTGCCCGGTTACCTGAGTCATTATTCCCGCAGAGTACGTCTGAATCCCCCCCATTCGTGCTACAGACACTGCGCTCACACGATCAGTACAACACCACGATTTACGGGCTCGACGATCGCTATCGCGGTGTTTACGGCCAACGTGAGGTACTATTTATCCACCCGCAGGATCTAGCCGATCTTGGCCTACAGGAGGGTGAGCTGGTAGAAATTGAAACCCTATGGAACGACGGTGTGATCAGGAAGGTTTCTGGATTCAAGCTGGTCAGCTACGCCATTCCGCGCGGAAATCTGGCTGCCTATTATCCGGAAACCAACCCGTTGGTTCCGCTGGCCAGCTTTGGCGATGGCACGGGTACCCCTACTTCCAAGTCTATTCCTGTGGCGATTAGGCGCTGTGCTCTTAAGCCGACACAGCGCATAGTCTGAGGCTGGCGATTAACAAACCATTGCTGCTTTAGCCCTGGCTTGTTAATCATTTATTGTTCGTTGAAAGTGCTGATCACCAGCCTGCGTGTCAAAAGTGTGAGGTTAGGCTTGCTCGCAGCAGGTGATTCGCGTAAAACTGTCTGCCGCAAATCTTGCCACTCACAACCCATTCACTGGACGATATGTTTCAAGATAACCCGCTGCTGGCGCAGCTTAAACAGCAACTTCACTCTCAAACCCCACGTGTTGAAGGCGTAGTCAAAGGGACTGAGAAAGGTTTTGGCTTTTTAGAGGTCGACGGTCAAAAGAGCTATTTCATTCCTCCGCCATACATGAAAAAAGTCATGCACGGAGATCGTATCGTCGCCACCCTGCATACGGAAAAAGAGCGTGAAATCGCTGAGCCGGAAACTCTGGTTGAGCCTTTTCTGTCACGTTTTGTTGGCCGCGTACAAAAGAAAGATGATCGTCTGTCTATCGTCCCCGACCACCCCTTATTAAAAGAAGCTATCCAATGTCGTCCTGCGCGTGAACTGAACCATGCCTTCCAAAACGGTGATTGGGCGGTAGCAGAAATGCGTCGTCATCCGCTGAAAGGCGATCGTGCTTTCTATGCCGATTTAACTCAGTTCATTACTGATGGTGACGATCATTTCGCACCATGGTGGGTAACGCTGGCACGTCATAATCTTGAAAAAGAAGCGCCAGAAATGGTGCCCGTTACCGAACATGATACCTCACTCACCCGTGTTGACCTTACTGCGTTCGACTTTGTGACTATTGATAGCGCGAGTACTGAAGATATGGATGATGCGCTACATGTTCAGGATAACGGCGACGGGTCAATACAGTTGACCATCGCCATTGCCGACCCGACGACTTACGTGGAACAAGGCAGTAATCTGGATGATATCGCACGCAAACGCGCTTTCACCAATTACCTGCCCGGTTTTAACATTCCCATGTTGCCACGCGATTTATCCGACAATCTGTGTTCCCTTCGCCCTAATGAACGTAGACCCGCCCTCGCCTGCCGAGTCACTGTAACCGCAGACGGTGCGTTAGGGAATGACATTCATTTCTTCACTGCAGAGATCGAGTCCAAAGCCAAGCTGGTTTATGATGAGGTATCTGACTGGTTGGAAGGGGTTACTGGCTGGCAACCCCCCAGTGAAGCCATCGCCCAGCAGATCACCTTGCTTAAGCAGGTTTGTGATGTGCGCAATGCCTGGCGTCATCAACATGCGCTTGTGTTTAAGGAACGTCCTGACTATCGTTTCGTGCTTGGGGAAAAAGGCGATGTGCTGGATATCGTTACTGAGCAACGCCGTATCGCCAACCGCATCGTTGAAGAATGCATGATAGCTGCCAATGTGTGTGCTGCTATCGTACTGCGCGATCGTCTAGGCTTTGGCATCTACAACGTTCACAACGGTTTTGATCCTGCACTGATAGAGCAAACAATCAGCGTGTTACAAGCCAACAATGTCGAGGCTGAGGCTGAAAAACTGCTAACGCTACAAGGATTCTGCGAACTACGCCGCCATCTTGATGCTCAGCCTACTCAATTTTTGGATGGTCGCATCCGTCGTTTCCAGACCTTTGCTGAAATTAGCACTGTTCCAGGCCCACATTTTGGTCTGGGGTTAGAAGCTTACGCCACCTGGACCTCGCCTATTCGCAAATACAGCGACATGGTCAATCATCGTTTGCTGAAAAGCATCATCTATGAACAATCTGCCGAAAAACCACAGGATGAGATAACACTACAGTTGGCCGAACGACGTCGCCTGAATCGTATGGCAGAACGCGATGTTGGTGATTGGTTGTATGCACAGTTCCTAAAAGATAAAGCCGGTACAGACGCGCGTTTCGACGCTGAGATCATTGATGTGACACGTGGTGGCCTGCGTGTACGGCTACTGGATAACGGTGCGGTCGCGTTTATCCCTGCACCGTTCATTCATGCGGTGCGCGATGAGTTGGTATGTAGCCAAGAAACAGGCACCGTTCAGATTAAAGGTGAAGTGGTTTATCGCCAGAGCGATAGCTTGCAAGTGAACATTACCGAAGTCCGTATGGAGACCCGCAGCGTGATCGCCAAACCGGTGGCATAAACTCTGCTCGTATGCCGTATACCTTACATTTCAGGTAAACACAGCCCACCAAGGCGATACCCTTTGCAATTTTCTGGGTATCGTCTTTTTGCTTACTAGAGCAAATCGTTGACCTTTCTATGAACAACTTATGAACAACTCAGCTATCCGCGATACCGCACGGACGTTGCATATCAGTATCAATGCTGTTCTGCGCGCCTTAAAAAAACTCTCGCCGCGATGTGTAACTACGCTGCCACTGGACAACCTGTAAATCCAGCTCATCTGCGAAGTGGATGAGATGGGGGCATTTGTAGGCAGCAAGAAGCAACAGCGCTGGTTGTCGTATGCATGGGAACCCCGTCTCAAACGTATTGTTGCCCATGCTTTGGGTTGCCGAAGTAAAAAGACTTTTCGTAAGTTATTGACGCTGTCAGTGGGTTTTAATGTTGCCTTCTGGTGCACAGATAACGTCAGCGCTTACGACATGCTGCCGAATGAAAAGCACATCATAGGTGCGCTTTATACACAACGAATTGAGCGTGAAAATCTGAATCTTCGCAACCGATTAAAACGGCTAAATTATAAGACTCTCGGAGACTCAAAATCAGTAGAAATACATGACAAAATTATCGGTATATTCATCGAGCGTGAGTATTACCTGCAATGACCAAATCTACACATTGAATACACGACCGGAACACGCGTATATTGCCCCAAGTACTACTTCGAACATCAACCCAGCAGTTTAGTACCAAAAGCGCCTTGCCAGTCCTGTTCAAACTTCTCTATCGCCGCCTGCACCGCTGGCGTTGCAACAAACTGTTCTGCCACATCAACCGGTAAGGTGATCGATTGGCAACCGGCCAGCAGGCATTCCAAGACCTGACGTGGCGTTTTGAAGCTGGCTGCCAACACTTTGGCGTGCGGTGCATGCAACATCAGCAATTGTTGCAATTCATGTACCATTTCAATTCCGTCACCGCCTTGAGCGTCAAGACGATTAACATAGGGTGCAACATATTCAGCCCCTGCCAATGCGGCAATCAATCCCTGGCCTGCACCATAGACAGCGGTACCCAACGTTGGGATCGACATGGATTTCAACTTTTTGATGGCCGCCAGCCCTTCTGCTGTGGCAGGGATCTTCACCACAAGACCCGGTATACGCTGATTCAGCAGTACAGCTTCCGCAATCATGCCTTCAGCATTGCTGGCCATCACCTGCGCAAACAGTTTACCGGTTCCGCCTAATGCATCACGCAACGCCGGGAGGACTTCCCAGATTGGCTTTCCTTCTTTTGCAACGATGCTTGGGTTGGTAGTAATACCATGTAGCGGCAATACACGTGCCAGACGTTTTACAGCAGAAACATCTGCAGTATCGAGATAAAGTTCCATATTATTCTCCTTATTTTTATCGGTGGATATACTTTGTCTTTCAAGCTACAGCAATTGTAACGTTTGAGCATCAGCAAGGTTGCAATGTGAACAATAATAGATCATTTAAATTGCTATTTTTTGATCACAATCAAATCAAATTTCATTCGAAAGTTATTTAGTTTTCGTAAGGAAAATCTCACGGGTGACAAAATGCTTTTTAATCTGCAGCGCTACTCAACACATGACGGACCAGGTATACGCAGTGTAGTGTTCCTAAAGGGATGCTCACTTAGCTGCCGTTGGTGTCAAAATCCAGAAAGCCGTTCCCGTCAAAAAGATATGTTGTTTGATGGTCGCCTTTGCCTGACGGGTTGTAACCTGTGTAGTGAACGTTGCCCGCATGCTATTACTCGCATTGACGACTCCACACTGAAATTGCAGCGCACACTGCTCACTGACGCCGATTATGAGGTATTAACCGGCTATTGCCCAACCGGCGCACTCAGCGTTTGTGGTACGGCTATCGATATTGATAGTGTTATGGCCGAAGTGATGCGCGATAAACCCTTTTATCTGCGCAGCGGTGGCGGTTTGACACTTTCAGGTGGCGAGCCCTTCATGCAGCCGGAGATCGCCGCAGAGTTGCTTAGGCGCGGGCGTGAAACGGGCATCCACACTGCAGTGGAATCCTGTCTGCATACACCCTGGTCCTACATTGAACCGTCTTTACCTTGGCTGGATTTAATGCTGGCGGACCTCAAACATGTCGATAAGGTTCGTTTCAAAGAATGGACCGGCGGTTCTGCCAAACGTGTGATGGATAACTTCCGCCGTTTGGCAATCGCTGACATACCGATCACGGTACGCGTTCCCTTGATCCCTGGATTCAATGCCGACCACGCTTCGATTAATAGCATTGTCGACTTTGCTGCTGATGAAATCGGCGTAAAAGAAATCCACTTTTTGCCTTATCACACGCTGGGGATCAATAAGTACAACCTGCTTGACATTCCTTATTTCGCTTCCCATACCTCACTGAATGATCCTGAATTGCTGGCTTATGCAGAAGATTATGCCAGCGCTAAAGGTCTTACCGCTATTTTGCGAGGATAACATAATGACAATGCTGGATCTGACAACCCTAACCGAACGTACACAGACACACAAAAACACGCTAATTCACATCGTTAAGCCTCCTATCTGTACCGAGCGAGCTCAGCACTACACCGAAACCTACCAGCAACATCAGGACAAACCTCTGCCGATAAGACGCGCTTTAGCCCTCGCAAATCATCTGGCCAAACGGACGATCTGGATCAAGAACGATGAGCTGATCATCGGCAACCAGGCCAGTCAGTTACGTGCCGCCCCTATTTTCCCCGAGTACACCGTCAGTTGGATAGAGAGTGAAATTGACGAACTGGCAGATCGCCCCGGTGCGGGTTTCTCAATCAGCGAAGAAGACAAAGCGGTATTACACGGCCTTTGTCCATGGTGGCGCGGCCAAACAGTGCAGGATCGCTGTTACGGCATGTTTACCGACGAACAAAAGGCGCTGTTAGCCACCGGGATTATCAAGGCCGAAGGCAATATGACCTCCGGCGATGCTCACCTGGCGGTCAATTATGCATTGTTACTGGAGAAAGGGTTGGATGGCCTGCGAGCAAAAGTGTCTGAACGCCGTGGACGTCTGCAACTGACCGATTGGGAAGACCTGCACAAAGAGCAACTCCTTAAAGCCATCGACATCTCGTTGGCTGCCCTGAGCGAACATATTTTGCGTTTTGCCCAACTGGCAAGAGAAATGGCGCAGGCAGAGACGCGAGTCTGGCGTCGCGAAGAACTACTGACAATGACTGACAACTGTGAGTGGATCGCCCATCAGCCACCGCAAACTTTCTGGCAGGCACTGCAGCTGTGTTATTTTATTCAGCTATTCCTGCAGATTGAGTCCAACGGACACTCAGTTTCTTTTGGCCGTCTCGATCAATATCTCTACCCTTGGTACCGTCGTGACGTTGAACTGGAACCGAACCTGCCGCGTGAAAAAGCCATTGAGATGCTGCATAGCTGCTGGTTAAAACTTCTTGAAGTCAACAAGATCCGCTCTGGATCACACTCTAAAGCCTCAGCGGGTAGCCCACTCTATCAGAACGTGACTATCGGTGGCCAAAAGTGGGTGAATGGCGAAATAAATGACGCAGTTAACCCACTCTCTTACACAATCCTGGAATCCTGTGGCCGCTTGCGTTCCACACAGCCAAACCTCAGCGTGCGTTATCATGCCGGCGTCAGTAACGATTTCCTTGATGCCTGCGTGCAGGTTATCCGCTGTGGTTTCGGCATGCCAGCCTTCAACAACGATGAGATTGTTATCCCTGAGTTTATCAAGTTGGGAGTCGAACCGCAGGATGCTTACGATTACGCCGCAATCGGCTGTATCGAAACCGCTGTAGGCGGCAAGTGGGGCTATCGTTGCACCGGCATGAGTTTCATCAACTTTGCCCGTGTGATGCTCGCTGCGCTGGAACAAGGACGAGACGCCTCCTCCGGCAAGATTTTCCTGCCACAGGAGTTGGCCTTATCCGAAGGTAACTTTAGTCACTTCGACCAAGTGCTGGATGCCTGGGACACACAGATCCGTTATTACACCCGTAAGTCAATTGAAATTGAATGCGTGGTGGATACCGTTCTGGAAGAGAATGCCTACGATATCATATGCTCAGCATTGGTGGATGACTGTATTGAGCGCGGTAAGAGTATCAAACAAGGCGGTGCGAAATATGACTGGGTTTCCGGCCTGCAAGTCGGGATTGCCAACTTGGGTAATAGCCTCGAGGCCGTGCGCAAACTGGTTTTCGAGCAGGGAGCGATCGGACAGCGACAGTTAGCACAAGCCTTGGCGAATGACTTTGCCGGATTAGAGGGTGAGCAACTACGTCAACGTCTGATCAACACTGCGCCCAAGTATGGCAATGACGTCGACGATGTCGACCAATTGCTGGTTCGCGCTTACCAAACCTATATTGATGAACTGAAGAAATACCATAACACGCGTTTTGGCCGTGGCCCGATAGGGGGAACCTACTATGCCGGGACGTCTTCCATCTCTGCCAACGTCCCATTCGGTGCTGCTACTATGGCAACGCCAGATGGCCGCAAAGCCAATACACCATTGGCTGAAGGTGCCAGCCCCGCCTCTGGTACCGACCACCTAGGACCGACGGCAGTCTTCAACTCTCTGGCCAAACTGCCCACCGAGTCGATTCTTGGTGGTGTGTTGCTCAATCAGAAACTGAATCCCTCAACGCTGGAAAATCCACACGACCGAGAAAAACTGATGCTGATGCTGCGCACGTTTTTTGAGACTTACCATGGCTGGCACGTGCAGTACAACATTGTCTCTAGGGAAACATTACTGGCAGCAAAACAACATCCTGACCAATATCGCGATTTAGTGGTACGCGTTGCTGGATATTCTGCCTTCTTTACCGCATTATCCCCAGATGCGCAGGATGATATTATCGCGCGAACCGAACATACTCTTTAATCAGTAAAAATGGCGGCCACCATTCGGTGGTCGTCTATCAGGCCTTTATGAATTCAAGACAACAAACCATTCTGCAGTTGGTTAATGAGCGTCGCCGCATTAGCGTAGGCGAACTGGCTCGCGCCTCTGGGGTTTCTGAGGTCACGATCCGTCAAGACCTCAATCTGTTGGAGAAACGCAACTATCTCAAGCGTGTCCACGGTTCTGCGGTAGCACTTGAGAGTGACGACGTAGATGCCCGCATGATGTCCAATTTTGTGCTCAAACAGAAACTGGCTCAATATGCTGCCTCACTGGTCGACGATGGTGAAACCATCTTTGTCGAAAGTGGTAGCGCCAACGCCTTGCTGGCGCGCTATTTGGCCGAACGAAAGCGCGTTACGCTGATCACCGTCAGTCACTATATCGCTCATCTGCTGAAAGAGACAGATTGTGATGTGATCGTACTCGGCGGGATGTACCAGAAAAAGAGCGAAACCGTGGTGGGGCCGTTAACGCGCATGTGTATCCAACAGGTGCATTTTAGCAAAGCCTTTATTGGCGTTGACGGTTATCAAGCTGAAACTGGCTTTACTGGCCGCGATATGATGCGTGCCGATGTGGTCAATTCGGTGCTGGCCAAGGGGGTAGAAAACATTGTTCTGACTGATTCATCAAAGTTTGGCCAGATCCAGCCCAATCCGCTACAACCAATGGATCAGATCGGGCGCGTTATTACCGACTCACGTTTGGCGCTTGACTATCAATTTTTGCTCAAACGTCAGGGGATCAAATTGGATCTGGTCAACGAATAAAGATCCCGCCATGAGGAATATATTTTTAGACAGCGATTTATACTGATTATAAGTAAAAAATCCTAATTTCTCTTTCTATTATCCTATTTTATAATGACAATTAATTTTTTCTTTTAATAAAATGCTATACCAAGAGACAGGTCAGGATCCTAGTTAATGCCTATACTTGGTTACATAAAGGTTATTGCAAGGTTCAGATAGATGGCTCCTAAGAGGAGCCCCGTGAACATCACAAATCTCATGGTAGCGGCACCAAAGTGGTAAGGTCCACGGTTAATACGACCCGTTAGGCTGCAAGGGATTGCCACACTCGAAAGTGTTTCCATCTAGCCCATGCAGTGGAGATGATAAATATGAGTATTAATAAACGTTTTGCTATAGCAACTATGGCGATCACCCTGTCAGTTCTCGCGAGCGGTTGTGCAGATATGTCTAAACGCGATCGTAACACCGCTATTGGGGCAGGCGCTGGTGCGGTTGGTGGCGCTGTGCTGACAAACGGTAGTGCAGTGGGTACAGTGGGCGGTGCAGCTGTAGGTGGTCTTATTGGTCGCCAAGTAGGAAAATAAACAACCGTCGCTATTCTCAACGCCCCATACGTACTATAGAGATATTGGGGCGTTATTTTTTTACCCTCCTGCCAGCTTAACTTTCATGCCCTTGGCTTCGAGCAACTGTTTGAGCAACTCACGTTTGTCGCCTTGGATCTCGACCACGCCGTCCTTAACGGCCCCTCCGCAACCACATTTCTTTTTGAGTTCAGCCGCCAGCTTCTCCAACGCTGCATCATCCAGATCGAGACCACTAATCAGACACACACCCTTGCCTTTTCGCCCGCTGGTTTGACGCTGTATACGTACAATGCCATCACCTTTGGCACGCTGCGGTTTGATTTCTTCCTGTTTAATACGACCACTTTCGGTAGAGTAAACCAGACGACTGTTATCCTGACTCATGTCTATATCCTTAGCTTAATGATGCTCTTATTGCACTAAGCGCTGCGGCTGGATCGGTAGATTGCGTAATTGGACGACCAATCACCATATAATCAACCCCAGCTGCCAGCGCTTCTCTCGGAGTCATCACTCGCCGTTGATCTCCTGCGGCACTTCCCTCTGGCCTAATACCTGGCGTCACCAGTTTGAACTCACTTCCGCAGACATTTTTGAGACGCGAAGCTTCTTGCGCCGAACAAACTACACCGTCCAAATCACACTCTCGGGTTAGACGCGCCAACCTTTCTGCTTGTTCTGCCGGTGTGAGATCAATACCAATGGTACGCAGATCATCCGCCTCCATACTTGTAAGTACGGTGACAGCGATCAGCAATGGCGCATGCGCACCATAAGGCTGCAATGCCTCTTTGGCAGCCATCATCATCCGCATACCACCGCTAGCATGGACGTTTACCATCCACACACCCAGTTCTGCCGCTGCTGCCACGGCGTGCGCCGTAGTGTTAGGAATGTCATGGAATTTCAAATCAAGGAAAACATCGAATCCCCGCTGATGCAAGTCATGCACGACACTTGGGCCGAACAGGGTAAACATCTCTTTACCTACTTTTAGCCGGCAAGTTCTGGGGTCTATACGATCAACAAATGCCAGAGCAGCATTCCTATCAGCGTAATCTAACGCCACAATAATTGGAGATGATTTTAAGTCATTGTTATTAAGATTATTCTCAGACTTCACTTCTTCTACCTTCTGTAAAATAGATAAACGCAAATTAACTACCGGCACAGCTAACCGCAATATTCTACATGCCAACCCCGGAAAATCCCAGCCACAGAGAAAGGCAATAAATCATGTTCAGTCAATGTTTGTCATTAAATGTCAGAATGCATTCAAACACCTAGCCAAAGTTAAGTAAACCGTAGTAAATTTATGTAAAAACACCATCAAAAAATTTGAAATAGATACTCAAGCTTATCAGGTTTGAAAAATGAATTAGCTGACCTATTATTGTATACATAGAAGGAAATACCTCATCCCTTTAGAAAAACCGTCTGGAGCTAATCATGAAAAATATCAAATATACTGCAGCAGTTATTACCCTAGCGTTAACTTCATTCACAGCTTTTGCCGCAGTACCGGTCGATATGCAAAAAGCTATGACATTAACAGAATCTGGCGTAATTACTGCCGGGCATGCAACCACCTTAGCGAGTCTAGAAGCAGACTTAGCAGCAAAAGCAAAAGCTCAAGGAGCCAGCAGTTATCGTGTTGTTTCCGTGAATGGTAATAACTTGATCCACGGTAGTGCCATCATCTACAAATAAATACTCGATCATATTAATGGCCCGATAATTCGGGCCATTTTTTTATTATTCCCCTAAATATTAGAAAAATATTAAATTTTTTATTACACTATAGAAGCACTTGTGTAACTGGCTTATGGCTTAATCTGATGGTTACTTCTTGCATAAAAGGCAGCAAAATGAGTGAGATCTCTACACTAACCATAAAAATTCCTCTGGCATTGAAAGAAAAAATTAAAACTATCGCTGTCGAGAACCAAGTCTCCTTAAGTGCTGAGGTTTGCCAGCGGTTGGAAAACAGTTTTAATCTGCCAGTAAAATCCGGAAAAAAAGTCGTTCCTTTACATCATAGCGAAATCGACAATCAAGGTATTGAAGAGGAAATCGAACAACCCCTTAGCCAGAAGGAACTGAAAAAGTTGCGTCAGTTGCTAAAAGGTAATGCGAAAGCTGGCAAGAAAAAACAATCCTAACGGGATCGGGGCAACTTCAAGGCCCCATTTTATTGGCCATCAAGACCGCGAATAGGTTTTACCGAAGCCCATGCACGACACGAAGGACAGTGCCAATAGAGTGAATGCGCAGTAAAACCACATTTGTGGCAACGATAACGCGGTTTGGTACGGAGCTGTTCCCCCACCATATCGCGCAATAATAGCAGGCTCTCTTTGGCACGCCCATCTTCTGCATCGGCCAAGTGATAATCCATCAGACGATAAAACACGCGCATGGTTGGGTGATGCTGCAATTGACGATTGATGTAAGCCTGCGCCGTATCACGCCCTTCACGTTGTTCGATCAGCTCAGCCAACATCAGCTCCGCCGTAGCCCCAGTATTCTCTTCAACACAGCGCTTGAGGAACTCAGTCCATCCCTTCTGTTGCGGTAAATTTTTGTAACACTCATGCAACATCGGTAAGCTTTCGCTGACAAATTCTTTGTCTTGATCTAATACGCGCTTCAATACCTCTATTGCTTTGGCAAAATCCTCTTGTGCCATGAAAATACGTCCAACCATGACTGACACACGGGCACATTGTTTATCTGCTGAAGCTGCACGTTTTAGCAAACTCATGGCCTTATCCAAATCGTCACTGCCCATCGCCTGCAAAGCTAACTCACAGTAAAAATGTGCAATTTCAAATCGTTGCTTATCTTTCCCTAGCTTAACCAGTCTTTCAGCAACATCAATAGCTTTCTGCCAATCACTAGTCGCTTGGTAGATGGTCAACAGCTGTTGCAATGCGGAAATGCGAAACTCTTCTTCATTGACCAGTTGGCTAAACATGTTTTCAGCACGGTCATACAGCCCTGCCGCCATATAATCGCGACCTAGCTGTTGTATTGCTAAAAGACGTTGCTCGAAGGTAAGGCAGGCACTTTCCATCAGTGCCTGGTGGATTCGAATAGCGCGATCAACTTCACCACGAGAGCGGAACAGATTACCCAACGTCAGATGAGCTTCAACGGTGTTGCTATCCTCTTTGAGCATATCCAGAAACAGCTCGACTGCTTTATCTTGCTGATTGGAAAGCAAGAAGTTCACACCAGTCACATATTCGCGTGAGAGACGGTTGGCTTCATGTTGTTTATCCTGCTGAGCACTTCTGCGCCCCATGTACCAACCGTATGCGGCAGCTACGGGCAGCAACAGAAACAGCAGTTCTAACATAAGAGATTATTCCTTGCTGACAGCTGGCAAAGGCGGAAGCTCGGTAGGCGTTGCAAGTTGAAGTTCCAACTTTTTGATTTTCCGTTCGGCACGGCCTAATCCAATGCGTACACGAAGATAAAATACCCCACAAATGATCCAGCCCAACAGAAATCCGCAGCCAAACAAGGTAGCCAATAGGGTTGATACACGAAATTCCCCTTGAGCAACTAAATAATTAAAAGCCACTATTTGGTCATTTTGTGCACCTAGCGTGACTGAAATCACGAATATCACCAGAACTAACAAAAAAATCAGCAAATATTTCACATTCCTTCCTGCAATGCCGAGTGAATAGGATGGGTTCTAGCCCATGTTCCACAATCTACTGCGCAGTAACATAAATTTACAATACAAAGGATATCTGCCATAGCTGGCTCCCAGCCACCTAAGTTAGCATTTCCCAACGTAGCAAGGAAACCCTGAAGCACCATAAAACCACACATCTGTTGGTATATTCAGCAGGAAATGGAACTACATAGAGGAGTTAGTGATAAGACTTCTCAACTTTTCCATTCTCTCTTGGTTTTGGGTATATCCAGCACGAGGGATAATCCTTTGTGCAAGTGACAACATCACTTATGCTATTCATAGCGCTCCCTTCCAACTTCAAATAAAAACCGGTAAACCGCTATCAATAATACCGATTGAAAATCACGTTTGGGTAGTGGCTGGCCTTATTCGTTCTCAGCATCTGCACAGATGCTTGAATGACACCTAACAAGTTATTATTCTTTGTGCTCTCGTTTAGTCATCTTCTGAGACTCCTGTGGTGGAATAGTCAGGGGACCAAACCAGCGCTGTGCCAACCAACTGGCCATGGTAACCAACAGCCAACTAATAGCTACCGCCATCGCCAGATCACGCGGCCAATGCATGCCAAGTAACAAGCGGCTAGCCATGACACCAAACGCCCAAACCATCAATACCGTCACCGTCTTATAATGTCGACGTGGCCAAAGCAATCCCAGACCAAGCAGTGCCCAACTTGCAGCAAACATAGTATGCCCAGAAGGAAAAGCAAAGCCGGTCTCTGATTGCCAGTGTCTACTCAGCCATGATGGCACCTGCGTCTGCGACTGAAGTTGCTCTTTTACTAACGTGCTTCGCTCTTTACGGGAGAGTGAATAAAAATATTTTTCATCGACGTGATAGGTTGACTCTAACCACAAAACAAACGGACGTGGCTCTTGCACTTGGTTTTTTATCGTTGACTTGATACCTTGACCGATAACAATTGCGGCAGAAAGCAAGATAAACAAACCTATTGCCGATTTAATGCGAACACGCAAACACCACAGAAACCATCCAGATAGAAGCAAACTAGAGATGCCCCCCCAAGGTGAAGAGACCGTTTCTGTTATCCAGTACATTCCTTTCAGTAGACGGTTATCACCACCCGGCTGCCACTGCCAGCCGGCAAACCATACCAGCAGCGGCATCAACAGAAGCACAATGGCCCCAGCAGCTGTGCGCTTTGCTACCTCTAACATTCAATTTATCCTTCAACCGGAAACCACTCACAGTGTAACAATTTTATAATTTCAGAAATGTCACTAAAATTAAGCCTATGTACCCATCTATAAACAGCAACGCGTTAATAATGACTGTTTTTCCATTTTACTGACAGCGATCCGCATCCATTTTTTTCATAAATAAAAAGGCCTATTGCAATAATAGCCAAATCAAGACGCTGTATGCGGGTTTAATAAGCACAGCTCAGCAAGAAATTATGGCAAAATGAGGAATAATGAATCTAAATAGCTCATAACTGTGTTTTTCAGTGCTGGTCTGTTTCCTGGTCCAGACATAGGATGCACACAATGATTTGACCGGATGTGTTTGTGGAGAGTGACATGCAGCTTAAACGTGTGGCAGAAGCCAAACTGCCAACACCCTGGGGTGATTTCCTCATGGTAGGATTTGAAGAACTGGCAACCGGGCAGGATCATCTAGCGCTAATATTCGGTGATATTTCTGGCGATACGCCAGTACTCTCTCGAGTCCATTCTGAGTGTTTGACCGGCGATGCGCTATTCAGCCTGCGCTGTGACTGCGGTTTTCAACTGGAAGCCGCTCTAGAACATATCGCTGAAGAAGGACGTGGCATTCTGCTTTATCACCGGCAGGAAGGTCGTAATATCGGGCTGCTGAACAAGATTAGAGCCTATGCTTTACAAGATAAAGGGGCAGATACCGTAGAAGCTAACCATCAACTCGGTTTCGCTGCCGATGAACGCGACTTTACTTTGTGTTCTGACATGTTCAAGTTACTGGGTGTTAAGGCGGTTCGGTTGTTAACCAACAATCCGAAAAAAGTCGAAATTCTGAGTGAGGCGGGTATCAATATTACGGAGAGAGTCCCCTTACTCGTTGGCCGGAATCCCAAAAATGAGCATTATCTTGCCACCAAGGCTGCTAAAATGGGGCACTTGCTGGATAAGAAATAAAAACGGCTAAAAATCACAAGGGCGCTAAATTAGCGCCCTTGTTCCTTCTACAGCATCTTCCGAATCACATAGTGAAGAATGCCGTCATTCTGGTAATAAGTGAGTTCATTACTGGTATCTATGCGGCAAAGAGTGTTAACCACGGCCTGCCGACCATTCGCATAGGTGATATTGACCGGCACCTTCTGCCCGGGTTGCAACGTTTGTAAACCACTGACGCTAATTTTTTCGTCCCCTATCAACCCCAACGTTTTACGCGTCACATCTTGCGGAAACTCCAGAGGTAGGATCCCCATACCAATCAAGTTGGAACGATGAATGCGCTCAAAGGACTCGGCAATCACCACTCGTACCCCTAATAAACGCGGCCCCTTGGCAGCCCAGTCACGGCTCGAACCGGAACCATACTCCTTACCGGCAATCACCGCCAGCGTTACCTGTTCTTGCTGGTAACGCATAGCGGCATCATAGATAGGCATCTGATTCTGTGAAGGAAGATGAAGGGTATATCCCCCTTCAACGTCAGGCACCATTTCGTTACGAATACGGATGTTGGCAAATGTGCCTCGCATCATCACTTCGTGGTTACCTCGGCGCGAGCCGTAAGAGTTGAAGTCGTTTACTTCTACACCATGCTCACTCAGATACCTGCCGGCAGGGCTTTCCCGTTTGATGTTACCTGCAGGAGAAATATGATCGGTGGTCACTGAATCCCCAAGGATCGCAAGAATACGTGCATGTTTAATATCTTGAAGAGGTTCAGGTTGTGCTTTCATTGTGCTGAAGAAAGGAGGATGGCGGATATAGGTCGAATCCGGTTGCCATGGATAAGTCGCTGACCTCGTGACCTCGATCGATTGCCAACTAGCATCGCCGTCAAACACGGCCCCATATTCTTTGTGGAACATCTCGGTACGAACTTGTTCCACAGCCTGAGCAATCTCCTGAGTGCTAGGCCAGATATCTTTCAGATAGACAGGTTCACCTGCGCGGCCTTCCCCCAACGGCTCATGAGTAAGATCAATATTCATGTTACCAGCCAAGGCATAGGCGACCACTAGGGGTGGTGAGGCTAACCAGTTGGTTTTCACCAATGGATGGATCCGACCTTCAAAATTACGGTTACCGGAAAGTACCGCACTCACCGTGAGGTCGCCTTCCCTGATTGCTTGCTCAATGGGGGCGGGAAGTGGCCCAGAGTTACCGATACAGGTAGTACAACCATAGCCGACGAGGTTAAAACCCAATCGTTCCAAATAGGGAGTTAAACCTGCTCGATTATAGTACTCGGTCACGACCTTAGAACCAGGGGCCAACGACGTTTTTACCCAAGGTTTACTCTTTAAGCCTTTTTCCACCGCTTTTTTTGCCACCAGCCCCGCGGCCATCATCACACTAGGATTGGAGGTATTTGTACAGGATGTAATGGCAGCAATTACGACTGCACCGGTACTTAGCTCGTGGTTTTCTCCATTCAACGTGAAGTTTTTCACATCTTGCTGCTCTTTTTTATCCCCCCTTTCCAGTTCAACTGCGGAACTGAATGTTTTTGGCACCAGTGTCAGTGCAACGCGATCTTGTGGGCGTTTAGGTCCAGCCAGACTGGCTTCAACCGTAGACATATCCAACGTAAGAGTACTGGTGAAAATCGGCTCATCGCCAGGGTTACGCCACAGGCCCTGTGCCTTGGCATAAGCCTCTACCAACGCGATCTGTTCGGCAGTCCGGCCACTTAGCTTAAGATAACTCAGCGTGACATCATCTACCGGGAAGAAACCACAGGTTGCCCCAAATTCTGGTGACATGTTGGCGATAGTCGCCCGATCGGCCAATGGCAAATCAGCCAATCCATCACCATAAAACTCAACAAACTTACCCACTACTCCGTGCTTACGCAGCATTTGTGTCACGGTTAACACCAAGTCAGTGGCAGTGATCCCCTCCCTTAACTTACCGTTAAGTTTAAAACCCACAACATCAGGAATTAGCATGGAAACGGGTTGGCCGAGCATGGCTGCCTCAGCCTCTATACCGCCCACTCCCCACCCAAGAATACCGAGGCCATTGATCATCGTTGTATGGGAATCAGTACCGACTAAGGTATCAGGATAGGCAATACGTTTACCATTTTCTTCAGTATGCCAGACGGTTTTTCCCAAATATTCCAGATTAACCTGGTGACAAATACCTGTACCAGGAGGTACCACCCGGAAACGATTAAAGGCTTTTTGCCCCCACCGCAAGAAAGTGTAGCGCTCATGATTGCGTTTCATCTCGATACGAACGTTTTCGGCAAACGCATCGTTATCACCAAACTCATCAACTGTTACGGAGTGGTCGATTACCAGATCCACCGGAGATAGTGGATTTACCTGGTCGACTTTACCGCCAAGGCGTAGTACCGCTTCACGCATGGCAGCAAGGTCAACAACAGCGGGTACACCGGTAAAGTCTTGCATCAATACTCGTGCTGGGCGATAGGCGATTTCGCGCTCTGCATGACCGGTTTGCAACCAACCGACAATCGCTTTGAGATCCTCCTCCTGTACGGTGTCACCATCTAAATGGCGCAGTAAGTTTTCCAGTAATACTTTTAATGATTTGGGCAGCCGGTCAATATCCCCTAACTCTCTGGCAGCGAGTGGTAAACTGTAATAGTAATATTCACTATTCAGTACAACCAACTTCTCCATACTCGGTTTACGAAGATCGGGCGACATAGCTTCTCCATTAATTATGCAACGACAGGATAATTACTGAGATTACATTTAAAGATAACACAAACATTATGCATCATTTATTTAACAATGTGATTTCATCGTAACAAGAGATGATGCAATTCAAACAGAAGACAAGATAGGGTTAGTAATGCGGAATATCTGACAGAGAAAAAATAATCAGGCTTGTATCTTCTGGTACAAATAGTTAAATGACAAAGCCTAATATCTTATGTGTAAAAATAAAATGAAGGGATGTAAGCAAGTGCCTCCTCTACGAAAAATGTTATTTAATAGGCAGCTTGACATCTTTGAACATTGCTTCAATGTCCTCGTTGGAGCGAAGCACTACCGCAGTATCTACAACATCACGCGTTAAGTGAGGAGCAAAGCGGTGAATGAAATCGTACATATAGGTACGTAGGAATGTGCTACGACGAAAACCGATTTTAGTTGTGCTGTATGTGAAGATGTCCTGCGCATTCACGCTAACTAAGTCAGGATCCTGCACCGGATCTACTGCCATGCTAGCGATAACACCCACGCCAAGACCTAAACGAACATAAGTTTTGATAACGTCGGCATCGGTAGCAGTAAAGACAATATGTGGCGTCAACCCAGCGCGGTTAAAAGCAGTATCTAATTCAGATCGTCCAGTGAAACCGAAAGTATAAGTGACGAGCGGATAAGCAGCCAGTTCTTCGATAGTAATGTTGCCCTTAGCCGCCAACGGATGATCGGGTTTCACAATCACTGAACGGTTCCAGTGGTAACAAGGAAGCATAATTAAATCATCGTAAAGATGAAGCGCTTCTGTCGCTATGGCGAAATCGGCGGAGCCTTTAGAAACAGCTTCAGCAATTTGTGTCGGTGAACCTTGATGCATATGTAACGACACTCGCGGATAACGTTCAATAAAGCCCTTTATTACTGTAGGCAACGCATAACGTGCCTGCGTATGCGTGGTCGCAACGTACAGTGATCCTTTATCAGGATAAGTATGCTCGCCAGCAACAGCCTTTATAGCCTCTACTTTGGACAGTACTTCACGGGCAATCCGGATGACTTCAAGCCCTGCTGGAGTGACCTGGGTTAGATGTTTGCCACTACGCGCAAAAATCTGAATACCCAGTTCGTCTTCTAACATTCTCACCTGTTTACTGATGCCAGGCTGCGAGGTATAGAGACCTTCGGCCGTAGAGGAAACATTGAGGTTATGGTTGACGACTTCCACGATGTAACGAAGTTGCTGCAATTTCATATCTTAGACCATCCTAGGGTAATCACTGCGAACAGTAACAAGCCTCATCACAGCGATTTCACATAGGTGCCGAAGAAAACGCCGTTGTTAATAAGCTTTAATCATAAGAAAATTTTTTATATAACTACTATATCACGTCGCAACATCAAGTATAGGTAGGTGCCATGTCATGATAACGATTATTTCATATAACGATCAACGGCAAACCTTTCTCCGTAAAGAATATTTAGCAGTAGAAGAGTTGGACCAAAAAAAACCAGCTTTTTGAGCTGGTCTTGTCATGGGGAAAACAAATCGAGATTACTTTTTACTTTCTACCCACTTACCATCGATGTAAAAAACAGACCACCCAGTAGCTTTACCCTCTTTCTCAGAGGAAACATACTGCTGTTTGGTCTTACGGCTGAAGCGCACCATTGCTTTGTTACCTTCTGGGTCGTTAGCCGGTGCTTCGGCTAAATAACGCAACTTCTCCGGCAACCTATCTTTAAATCTTACCAGCTCTTCCACCAACGGGGCGCGGGTTTCGCGAGATTTAGGAAAGGTATTGGCCGCGAGGAAAACGCCTGCTGCACCATCGCGTAATACGAAGTAGGCATCAGATTTTTCACATGGCAATTCAGGCAGTGGTACTGGATCTTCTTTTGGCGGAGCAACCTCACCATTGCGAAGGATCTTACGCGTATTCTTACAGTTTTCGTTGGTACATCCCATGTATTTACCGAAACGTCCCATTTTCAGGTGCATTTCAGAGCCACATTTTTCACATTCGACTATTGGACCATCGTAGCCCTTCAGTCGGAATTCGCCCTCTTCAATCTCGTAACCATCACAAGCCGGATTATTACCACACACATGCAACTTACGCTGGCTATCGATAAGATAGCTGTCCATAGCAGTGCCACATTTCTGGCAGCGACGGCGTGCACGCAAGGCGTTAGTTTCGGCATCATCCCCTTCTAGAATATTGAGAACTTCTGCTTCAGGCACCAGATTGATGGTGGTTTTACAACGCTCTTTTGGCGATAACGCATAACCAGAACACCCGAGGAACACACCGGTGCTGGCAGTACGTATCCCCATTTGACGGCTGCAGGTTGGACAGCCAATACTGGTTATCACCATCTGGTTAGGGCGCATTCCACCCTCTTCAGGATCTTTCTCTGCAGTCTCTAGCTGTTCGCTGAATTCTGCAAAAAATTCGTCAAGCACCACTTTCCATTCAGCATGATTTTTAGCGACCTGATCAAGACTGTCTTCCATGCGCGCCGTAAAATCATAGTTCATCAGTTCACGAAAGTTTTCTTCCAAACGATCGGTTACGATTTCACCCATTTTTTCAGCATAGAAACGCCGATTTTCAGCTCTAACATAACCACGATCCTGAATAGTGGAAATGATCGACGCATAGGTTGAAGGCCGACCAATACCACGCTTTTCAAGTTCTTTAACCAATGAAGCTTCACTGTAACGCGCCGGCGGCTTGGTAAAGTGCTGACTTGGGATCAGTTTTTGAAGATCCAGAACGGTACCCACTTCAACAAATGGCAAAGTGCGATCTTCATCACCTTTACGCAGTGCTGGCATCACTTTGGTCCAACCATCGAAACGCAATGTTCGGCCTTTAGCACGAAGCTGGAAATCCCCTGCTTTCACTGTCAAGGTGGTTGAATCGTACTGCGCAGGCGTCATCTGGCAGGCCACAAACTGACGCCAGATAAGTTGATAAAGCTTCTGTGCATCCGCTTCCATGTCCTTCAATTGTTCGGCGAGTACGCTAACATCTGAAGGACGGATAGCCTCGTGCGCTTCCTGAGAGTTTTCTTTACTGCTGTATTGATTGGCGGCCTTCGGCAGGTATTTGTCACCAAAATTGTCACCGATATAACCGCGTACCATGTTAAGCGCATCTTGACTAAGGTTGGTGGAGTCAGTACGCATATAGGTGATGTGACCCGCTTCATACAAACGCTGAGCCATCATCATGGTTTTCTTTACACCAAAGCTCAGACGAGTACTGGCTGCCTGCTGCAAGGTAGAGGTGATGAAAGGCGCTCCCGGCTTACTGCTGGTCGGTTTGTCTTCACGATCCAGTACGGTATAACGCGCTTTTTCCAACAACGCTATAGCTGCATGAGTCTGCTCACGATTAACAGGTTTGAACGGCTTATCGTGGACGTGAGTCACTTCCATCTGCAACGCGGTTTCACCCTTCGCCAACAGATCGGCATGCAACTCCCAGTACTCTTCCGGCACAAACGCTTTGATGTCGCGCTCTCGCTCCACAACCAGACGCACCGCAACTGACTGTACCCGGCCAGCAGAAAGACCACGGGCAATTTTTTTCCACAGCAATGGTGAAACCATGTAACCCACAACGCGATCCATAAAACGACGCGCCTGTTGTGCATTGACACGGTTTATATTCAGTTCACCAGGCGCTTCAAACGCCTGCTGAATGGCGTTTTTAGTGATTTCGTTAAACACAACGCGGCTAAATCGTTTTTCGTCTCCACCGATCACTTCCCGCAGGTGCCAAGCAATGGCCTCTCCTTCGCGGTCAAGGTCAGTTGCGAGATAAATATGGTCGGCATTTTCTGCCAACAGTTTCAGCTCAGCAACAACTTTTTCTTTGCCGGGGAGAATTTCGTAATGCGCTTTCCAACCATGGTAAGGATCAACGCCCATACGATTGACAAGCGCCGTCTTTTCGTCTTTCTTGACTTTCTTTTTTGCTTTGTCTTCGCTCGAATCAGCGCTCTTTTTGCTCGCTGAGCCACTGGTTGGTAAATCACGGATATGACCAACGCTGGATTTCACCACGTAGTCACTTCCTAAATATTTATTAATAGTTTTGGCTTTTGCCGGGGACTCAACTATTACGAGAGCTTTACCCATATTTACCTTTACCTGATTTATTGCTTCATATTAAAGAAGCCGTTTATCTCGCCGTACCGCGGCAATCATATCTCTTTTTTATATTGCGGTACTCTGGCTGGAGATCAACATATTTTTTATAACGGTTGCCCAACTGGTCAACCTAAACGCAAGTTGTCGACTCTACTTGCTCAATTCGCATCCACAACTCTTTCTCGTCTTAAGACCCCACAGAGCGTAAACACCCCCCCAGAGTCACAAAATCCCACACTCTACCTGATAAAAAACGACGCGCAACCTAATTAACTCGGGAAACGGCATTTCACCGATAACAACCGAAATCACTCACCATGAAGGTATTAAGTAAACCTTAGTCGGTTTGCGGATAAACGCGAACCAGCGGTAGAATGCATAGAGATTTTTTGTCTGGAGTAGAATAAATGCGAGCCAATACTCAGCCAATTGAACGCGAAGCGCTGTTAACAGAAGCAAATAACATCATCCGTCAACACGAGGATTATCTTCATGGCATGATAGCTACCGGTGTTGAACAAAAAGGCAGCGTTTTGGTTTTTAGCGGTGAATTTTTTTTAGATCCTGATGGATTACCAACGATAAAGACTACCGCCGTATTTAATATGTTTAAACATCTGGCCCATATGCTTTCAGAGAAATATCACCTGTCTGATTGAACATCAAAATCGGGGGGCATTTACCCTCCGTAAAATTGTCTATCGCCACGCACATTCGGCAACAAAGAGCGAAGCCCACAGACTTGCCGATTCACACAGCTAACGCTTCTCTAGCTTGAATAGCAACGGTATATAACACGATTTAGATAAGAGGTTTTTCACCACGTTGCCACCAACGCAACAACAAACGATCGACGCTTTCCGCCGCACTGCCAGTAAAACGTTCAACCATACGTTTACGACGCGCATATCGCACACCAATGACCTCATGGTTTTCCATTTCAGCAATCAGTAAATCATCACTGGTCCCCACTGCATCGATCAACCCTTTGTCTTTTGCCTGCGAACCAAACCAGTGTTCGCCGGTTGCTACGCTGTCAATATCCAGAGAAGGGCGTTGCTGATGAACAAATTGCTTGAACAGTTCGTGAGTTTCGTTCAAGTCTTCACGGAATTTTTCACGTCCTTGTTCCGTATTTTCACCAAACAATGTTAATGTCCGTTTGAATTGCCCAGCGGTGTGCAGCTCAACATCGATATCGTTCTTTTTCAGCAAACGATGGAAATTGGGTATTTGTGCCACCACACCAATCGACCCGATAATGGCGAAAGGAGCCGCCACAATACGATCGGCAACACACGCCATCATGTAGCCACCACTGGCCGCAACCTTGTCCACCGCAACCGTAAGGCGAATGCCACCTTTACGCAAACGTTCCAATTGAGAGGCTGCCAAGCCATAACCGTGCACAACACCTCCCGGGCTTTCAAGACGCAGTAACACCCCATCCTTGGTTGTTGCAACGGCCAAAACAGCAGATATCTCTTCACGTAATGAGGTGACTTCATGCGCATCCATACTACCTTTAAAATCAATAACATAAAGACAAGGTTTTGTGACCTCTACAGCACCAGATTTCGCACGCTGTTTCTTCAGTTTTTCGTCAGCCTTATTTTGCTTTTTAAACTGCTTGCTCCAAGCTTTTTGCTCCGCGGCACCCATACGTGAAAGACGCATTTCACGCTGCATTTCACGATACTGTTCACCCAGATCGGTAAGTTGCAGTTCCCCTTTTTGCTGGGCTTTGCGCTGCCCAAGACTGACCGCCAGTAATGCCAGCGCTGCAATGGCAATCACCACCGTGGCAACTTTAGCCAGAAACAGGCCATAAATAGAAATAAACTCCACAGATCCCGCCTTAATTTACAGTTTGTTTGAGTGACTTAACTTATTTTAACCAATCTGTATTGCGACTGTCGCGGTCAAATGAAAATTACTTGTTTTCTTTCCCGTCTACGGTAACTAAGTGATACCCAAATGGCCTCTAGACTGTGTCCTTTAATCGCCAGTGACGCTTGCGTTAAGTTGTAGTAAGAGTACTGCCTATAAGTAACGCAGCAACAAGTAGGCTAGGAATCAATTTGAAGGCTATTGACAATAGAGCCAAAGGGTGAGCCAAGTATATTTCTTGTGACATAAGAATCACGACCCTGTAGGCTTGATATTGGAGATGAATTTTTTCAGGCAATACAATGCCTGTTGTGAATTAAAAAATTAATTCACAGTAGTGCACCGCAGTCGTCAAGGCTGGGAGCTTTTTGCTGGCAGCACACTTTCATCTGGTACATCCTGAATCATAACGTGAGGAACATCTGTGCATTACCAACCCAAACACGATTTGCTCAAACAACGTATTATTCTGGTCACTGGAGCGAGTGACGGTATCGGTCGCGAAGCCGCGCTGACTTACGCACGTTTTGGAGCGCAATTGGTGTTGTTGGGACGAAGTGAAGGTAAACTTCGGGCCGTGCAAGCTGAAATTGCCACCTATGGTGGCCCTCAGGCCCACATCATTACTTTCGATTTGCTGGAAGCCTCATCTGAAAACTGCCAAAAAGTAGCTGATGATTTGGCGCAGCATGTATCGCGTCTTGATGGCGTACTGCACAATGCTGGTCTGCTGGGTGATATTATCCCGATGGCAGAACTTTCGATGAAAGTCTGGGACGAAGTCATGCAAGTCAACGTTAATGCAACATTTATGTTAACCCAAGCGCTATTACCGCTACTGCTGAAATCAAATTCAGGATCTTTGGTCTTTACCAGTTCCAGCGTTGGTCGTAAAGGGCGTGCCAATTGGGGCGCTTATGCCGTTTCCAAATTTGCTACCGAAGGTATGATGCAGGTATTAGCCGACGAGTATAAAAACCTCAATTTGCGCGTAAACTGTATCAATCCCGGTGGCACACGTACTCAAATGCGCGCATCTGCATTTCCTGACGAAGATAAAAACAGACTGAAAACACCCGCCGATATCATGCCACTTTATTTGTATTTAATGGGTGATGATAGCTGTAAAAAAACCGGTATAAGCTTCGATGCACAACCCAATCGTCAACCCGGTGCAGCCGAATAAGGAACAGTTGAATATGGCGGAAAATCGTCACCAACAACGTCAGCAGCGTATCAAAGAACAGGTGGATGCCCGTATTGCCGCCGCACAAGAAGTCCGTGGTTTGTTACTGGTTTTTACCGGTAATGGCAAAGGAAAAACAACCGCCGCCTTTGGTACCGTCACGCGCGCAATAGGTCATGGCATGAAAGCTGGCGTGATCCAGTTCATCAAGGGGCAATGGCCAAATGGCGAAAAAAACTTACTGCAACAGCATGGTGTTGAATTTCAAGTGATGGCAACCGGTTTTACTTGGGAAACACAGGATAAAGAGAGTGACAAAGCAGCCTGTCAGGCGGTTTGGCAGCACGCTAAACGCATGTTAGCCGATGACACTCTGGACCTGGTTTTGATGGATGAACTCACTTATATGGTAAGTTATGGCTACTTGGCGTTGGAGGAGTTAGTCGAGGCGTTGGATCAGCGGCCCGCACACCAAACTGTGATCATTACCGGCCGTGGCTGCCATCGCGACTTACTGGAACTGGCAGATACCGTGACGGAAATGCGCCCAGTGAAACATGCCTTTGAGGCCGGAATCAAAGCGCAACAAGGTATTGATTGGTAGTCAGACCTTACCGCAAGCTCTGAAGCCCGTATTCTAGATTGTCAGGCGTTTGAGAAGCAAAACATGCCATGGCCGTGCCTGATATCAGGCACGGCCATGCAAACCGCTTAGCTGCGTTTTAAGGATTTTGCCGGTTTACCGGGTTTGCTGCCCGGTGTACCACGTCGATTGCCGGAAGCAACCTGACTGTGACGTTTTACCGCTCGGCGGATCTGATTGGCTTTTACCCGGCGACGTTCACGCTCTACAGGTAATTTGCTGACGGTTTCCGGCTTCAATTCCACCAGCTCCCGCAGATAATTGATGGCTGGCAGATCGAGTTCAGTCCAACCGCCACGAGGTAATCCTTTGGGGAGGTCGATATCGCCATAACGAACACGGATCAGGCGGCTCACCTGAACACCGACGGCTTCCCACAGGCGACGAACTTCACGGTTCCGCCCTTCTGTCAGCGTAACGTTGTACCACTGATTAATCCCTTCACCACCTTGGAAACTGATGGTACGGAATGCAGCAGGACCATCTTCCAACTGTACACCACGATTAAGTTGTTTCACTTTCTCATCATCAATCTGACCGAACACTCGCACAGCGTATTCACGCTCAACCTCACGGCTTGGGTGCATCAAGCGATTAGCCAGCTCGCCGTCCGTGGTAAACAACAATAAGCCGGAGGTATTCACGTCCAAACGCCCTACTGCCACCCAACGTGAACCACGCAGTTTTGGCAACCGATCGAATACCGTCGGGCGGCCTTCAGGATCGCTGCGAGTACAAAGCTCACCTTCAGGTTTATAGTAAGCCAACACGCGGCAAACGGACTCTTCAGATTCTTTGATTGAAACCACATGGCCATCTATACGAATTTTCATCGCAGGATTAACCTCTACGCGGTCACCCAGTTTGGCAATTTTGCCGTCTACACTGACACGGCCAGCCTCGATGATGGTTTCTATTTCACGACGCGAACCATGACCAGCACGCGCTAAAACTTTCTGTAACTTTTCGCTCATTGAGCAACCTCTAGTGTCGCCTTCACAGGCGTCGGGGGGGACTTTACCGCTGCACGAGTGAGAACCGTAGCGGTAAAGATTATCTCTTGGTAATAATCAGTCATCCATTATAAAGGCTTTATCCCTTATTGGCACCGACTTCATCAGGCAGTTCATCGAAAGGGAAAGGGATCGCCCGCTCCCTCCCTAACCACTTCCGGTGCTGATTCTGTCAGGTCGATAACTGTTGTAGGCTGCTGCCCGAGAAAACCACCATGGATCACCAAGTCTACCTGCTTTCCAAGATGCTCGCTGATCTCTTCCGGATCGGATTCAGCAAAATCGTTACCCGGCAACATTAGCGTTGTCGACATCATCGGTTCATTCAATACTTCCAGCAAAGCAAGAGCAATCGGATTGGAAGGAACACGCAGACCGATGGTTTTACGTTTTTCATTCATCAGGCGGCGAGGCACTTCTTTGGTCGCTTTAAGGATGAAAGTGTAATTGCCTGGTGTATTATTTTTGATAAGTCGAAATGATGTATTATCCACGTAGGCATACGTCGACAACTCTGACAAATCGCGGCACATCAGGGTAAAGTTATGGTTTCCATCCAACTGGCGAATACGACAAATGCGTTCCATGGCGTTTTTCTCTTCCAACTTGCAGCCTAACGCATAGCCAGAGTCCGTTGGATAGACAATCACCCCCCCTTTACGCAGCACGTCTACGGCCTGATTAATCAACCGTGGCTGAGGATTGTCCGGGTGAATATAAAATAGCTGACTCATCTGATACTCCTGAATGTAATGCACGCGCACGACAAATGCCGCGTAAAATCAACATGCTTTAGCCTGTTGGTGTTGTGGCCAATCACGCCATACCGGCTCTACACCGCCAGGCAACCACAGCTTGCGTCCCAACTCTATCCACGAACAGGGTTGATGGAAATCGGACCCCTGAGACGCCAGTAATTGATGTTCTTGTGCATATCGAGCCAACAACGCACGCTCATTGGGGGCTTGCTGGCATTGTGCCACTTCCATTGCATCGCCCCCATTTTCAGCAAAATACGCTAGCAAACGCTTAAGCCACTTGGCCGTTAAATCGTAACGCCCTGGGTGTGCCATAACGGCTTGACCACCGGATTGGTGAATCACATCAATAGCTTGTTCTATTGTACACCACTGTGGCGGAACGTAGCCGATTTTCCCTTTGGCAAGATATTTCTTGAATACTTGAGACAGATTGTCTGCAACCCCCGCTTGCACCAAATGACGTGCAAAATGCCCGCGAGTGACTGCCCCATTCCCTGCCAGTTTTTGTGCTCCGGCATAAGCATCAGGAATACGTGCTTTTGCCAACCTAGCACCGATTTCCAATGCGCGTTCATTCCGTCGAATAGTCTGCTCTATCAATAATTGCCGCATAGAGGAATGTGTAATTTCGATCCCTAGTCCGACAATGTGGATCTCATGATTTTCCCACAAGGTTGAAATCTCAACGCCGTTGATAAGCTGAAGCGGGAGTGCCAAAGCGGCAATTGTCGCAGCCGCCTCACCTAAACCTTCGGTTGTGTCGTGATCGGTGATCGCTAACACACCAACGCGCATCTCAACCGCGCGCTGCACCAATTGGCCCGGTGTCAGATAGCCGTCTGAAGCCGTGGTATGGCTATGGAGGTCATATAGGGTAAAAACAGAGGATTGTGGGCTGCTGTCTGTCAAAAGAAATATCCTGCAATGGCTTGGCCTTTTATCATAACCGTTATAACTTACTGGACGGAAATCTATTCTGCTTTCGCCATATTTATCTCCCCCATCACGTTGCCCGCTAACGTATTGTGCAAAAAGGGACTTGACTTTAATCTCTCGAACTAGTTAACTAGTACATAAGTTCACGGCGATCGCCGTGTTGGATGACATACAGAGAGCCTATGATGACCAAGCAAAATTCTCTTCTTCGTTGGTGGCATACCTCCCAATCAAGGGCGGTGTAATCACGCATATTTGTCAACTGGCACTGTAGATTGCTCAAGCCCGCTGATGATAGCGGGTTTTTTTTGGACAAGATTTAACTGGAATAACCGATGAACAACAATAAACCACAACTGAAACTCCTCACTACACAGGCCAATTATCGGTGTGATACTACAGCAGTATTCCATCAGCTGTGTGGTGCTCGCCCAGCCACGCTGTTGTTAGATTCAGCCGAAATCAACAGCAAGCAGAATCTGAAAAGCTTACTGATTGTAGACAGTGCCCTGCGCATTACTGCATTGGGCCGTCAAGTCAGCATTCAAGCGCTGACGGTTAACGGCGTAACATTGCTGCCACTACTGGATAAAGCGCTGCCACGCGAAGTTCATATTCAAGTTCACTCCAATGGCCGTGAATTAACCTTTCCGGACACTGACGTTATGCAAGACGAAGATGCACGTCTGCGTTCGTTGTCGGTCTTTGATGCCCTGCGGACTATGCTGACACTAGTGGAATCACCGGTTGAACAACGTGAAGCCATGTTACTTGGCGGCCTGTTTGCCTATGATTTGGTGGCAGGGTTTGAAGATTTGCCCGAACTACGCCAAGAACAACGCTGCCCGGATTTCTGCTTCTATCTGGCAGAAACCCTGTTGGTCTTGGATCACCAACGCGGCGTTGCCCATTTGCAAGCCAGTGTCTTTACTGGTGAACCTACAGAAACGATGCGTTTGCAACAGCGCCTTGAACAGCTTCAGGTGCAATTACAACAGGCACCACAGGCTATTCCTCATCAGAAATTGGAAGATATGCAGTTAAGTTGTAACCAGAGTGATGAAGAATACGGTGCGGTAGTGAGCAAATTGCAACAGGCGATTCATCAGGGAGAAATTTTTCAGGTGGTACCTTCACGCCGTTTCTCACTTCCCTGCCCAACCCCGTTAGCCGCCTACCAGACATTAAAAGAGAATAATCCAAGCCCTTACATGTTCTTTATGCAGGATAACGATTTTACTCTATTCGGGGCCTCGCCGGAGAGTGCGTTGAAGTATGACGCCACCAGCCGCCAGATTGAAATCTATCCTATTGCAGGAACCCGACCACGTGGCCGCCACGCTGATGGTTCTTTAGATCGGGATCTCGACAGCCGTATCGAACTGGAAATGCGTACCGACCAGAAGGAGCTGGCAGAACATTTGATGTTGGTTGACCTTGCACGCAACGATCTTGCACGTATCTGTACCGCTGGTAGCCGCTATGTTGCCGACTTGACTAAAGTTGACCGCTATTCTTTCGTGATGCATCTGGTTTCTCGTGTGATCGGCGAACTGCGTGCCGATCTTGACGTTCTGCACGCTTATCAGGCTTGCATGAATATGGGCACACTGAGTGGTGCCCCCAAAGTACGCGCTATGCAGTTAATTGCGGCCTCGGAAGGTTCACGCCGCGGTAGCTACGGTGGTGCCGTGGGCTATTTTACCGCTCACGGCGATTTGGACACCTGCATTGTCATTCGCTCTGCGTATGTTGAGGATGGCATTGCCACCGTTCAAGCAGGTGCCGGTGTGGTGTTGGATTCCATTCCTCAGGCTGAGGCCGATGAAACCTTTAATAAGGCACGAGCCGTGCTGCGCGCAATAGCCAGTGCGCATCAGGCCAAGGAGACATTCTGATGGCCGATATTTTACTGCTCGACAACGTCGATTCTTTTACTTACAACCTAGTCGACCAACTGCGCACCAGCGGCCATCAAGTGGTTATTTATCGTAACCAGATTGCCGCCGATATCATCATTGAACGCCTTCAGCAAATGGAACAGCCCGTATTGATGCTGTCACCAGGCCCAGGCACACCCGCTGAAGCCGGCTGTATGCCTGAGCTGCTGCAACGCTTACGCGGCCAAATGCCGATTATCGGTATATGCCTAGGGCATCAGGCTATTGTAGAAGCCTATGGTGGAAAAGTGGGTCAAGCGGGCGAGATCCTTCATGGCAAAGCCTCATCCATCACTCACGATGGTGAAGCCATGTTTGCAGGGATAACCAACCCACTGCCTGTTGCCCGTTATCATTCGCTTGTAGGCAGCAACATTCCTGCAGAATTGACCGTTAATGCCCGTTTTGGCGACATGGTGATGGCAGTTCGCAATGATCAACACCGTGTATGCGGTTTCCAATTCCATCCAGAATCGATTTTAACAACCCAAGGAGCACGTTTGCTCGAGCAGACTTTGGCCTGGGCACTGGCGAAATAATTAAGGATAAATAACCATGCAATCTATTCTTGAAAAACTGTATCGTGCAGAGCCGATGGACCAGCAAGAGAGCCAGCAACTGTTTAGCGCCATCATCCGCGGTGAGTTGGAGCACAGCCAATTGGCGGCAGCGCTGATCAGCATGAAGATCCGCGGTGAGCGCCCTGAGGAAATCGCCGGTGCTGCAAAAGCGCTATTAGCTGATGCCCTGCCGTTTCCACGGCCTGATTACGCCTTTGCTGATATTGTCGGTACTGGCGGTGATGGCACTAACAGCATCAATATTTCCACTGCCAGTGCTTTTGTTGCTGCCGCTTGTGGGGCCAAGATCGCCAAACACGGCAACCGCAGTGTTTCCAGCCGGTCTGGCTCATCCGACCTTCTGGCAGCCTTCGGCATTAAGCTGGATCTTCCAGCGGAAGCCTCGCGCAAAGCATTAGACGAACTTGGCGTTTGTTTCCTGTTTGCACCGCAATATCACAGTGGTTTTCGTCACGCGATGCCCGTGCGTCAACAGTTAAAGACCCGCACGGTGTTTAACGTCCTCGGGCCACTGATTAATCCGGCCCGTCCACCGTTAGCATTGATTGGTGTATACAGTTCAGAACTGGTGCTACCGATTGCTCAGACACTGCGTGTGTTGGGTTATCAACGTGCCGCCGTAGTTCACGGTGGCGGCATGGATGAAGTCGCTATCCATACGGTGACACATGTGGCTGAACTTAATCAGGGTGAAATTGAGAGCTATCAGTTGACACCCAAATCTTTCGGGCTTGATACCTACCCCCTGGGATCATTGCAAGGCGGCTCACCGGAAGAAAATCGTGATATTCTGGCAAGCTTGTTACAAGGTAAGGGCGAACGTGCTCACGCCTCAGCAGTAGCCGCCAACGTCGCGCTATTGTTGAAACTATTTGGACAAGAAGACCTGCGCCATAACGCGCAGCAGGCATTGGATATGATCCACAGTGGCCAAGCTTACCAGCGTGTCACTGCTTTGGCAGCGAGAGGATAAATGATGCAGGAAACCGTGCTTAACAAAATTGTTCGTGATAAAGCGCAATGGGTCGCAGCACGAAGCCAACAACAGCCGCTTGCGAGCTTTCAACATAAGATCGAACCCAGCAATCGTAATTTTTATCATGCTCTGCAAGGAGATAAAACGGTATTTATTCTTGAGTGTAAAAAGGCATCGCCTTCCAAAGGATTAATCCGTGAGAATTTTAATCCGGTAGAAATCGCCTCAATCTACAAAGATTTCGCCTCTGCAGTCTCGGTATTGACCGATGAAAAATATTTTCAGGGCAGTTTCGATTTTCTGCCACTGGTGAGCCAAAACGTCCATCAGCCAGTACTGTGTAAAGACTTTATCATCGACCCGTATCAGATCTATCTAGCACGTCATTACCAGGCTGACGCTATTCTGCTAATGCTCTCGGTATTGAATGATGAGCAGTACCGTCAATTGGCTGCCGTCGCGCACAGCCTGAATATGGGTGTGCTAACCGAAGTCATCAGCGTTGATGAATTGCAGCGTGCGGTACAACTTGATGCCCACGTCATCGGTATCAACAACCGTGACCTGCGCGATCTCTCTATCGATCTTAATCGTACCCGAACCCTAGCGCCTCTGATCCCTCAGGGTGTTACGGTGATCAGCGAGTCAGGTATTAACAATTATGCTCAAATCCGTCAGCTCAGCCGTTATGCTAACGGCTTTCTGATCGGCAGTGCCCTGATGTCAGAGAATGACCTGCGCAGTGCCGTTCGCAGGGTGATCTTGGGTGATAACAAAGTCTGTGGTCTCACCAGGGCGCAGGATGCCGCCGCAGCCTATCAGGCTGGAGCCAATTACGGCGGTTTGATTTTCGTTGACCGTTCACCTCGTTATGTCGACCTGGCCCGCGCAAGGGAAGTGATTTCCGGTGCGCCATTACAATACGTTGGCGTATTCTGTGATGACCAGATAGAGACGGTAATACAGACCGCAGAGCACCTGGGCCTGTATGCCGTGCAGTTACATGGCGCAGAAGATCAGAGCTACATCGACAGCCTACGAGCTGAACTACCGGCCCATTGCCAAATCTGGAAAGCCTTAAGCGTGAAAGAGCAACTGCCAGCACGCAACCTGAAATATGTTGATCGTTATCTTTTGGATAACGGTGCGGGTGGCACGGGTAAACAATTTAATTGGTCACTGTTGCAAGGGCAAACGCTGGACAATGTGATGCTGGCTGGCGGTTTGGATGCAGATAATTGTATGGATGCGGCCCACCTCGGTTGTGCAGGGCTCGATTTTAATTCCGGCGTAGAAAGCCAACCCGGCATCAAGGATGCCTCGCGCTTGAACAAGGCCTTTGAAGCTTTGCGCACCTACTGATTGCGAACACAATTTAACGGATAATAACGGGAAAAATAATGACGTTGCTTAACCCCTACTTCGGCGAATTTGGTGGTCAGTATGTGCCACAGATATTGATGCCAGCATTGAAACAACTCGAAGAAGCCTTCGTGAGTGCCCAACGTGACCCTGAGTTTCAAGCAGAGTTTATCGACCTGCTGAAAAACTACGCGGGACGTCCCACAGCGCTCACATTATGTAAGAACCTGACTGCGGGAACAAAAACCAAGCTCTACCTGAAGCGTGAAGATCTGCTTCACGGCGGCGCGCATAAAACCAATCAGGTATTAGGTCAGGCTTTACTTGCCAAGCGTATGGGTAAAACAGAGATCATTGCTGAAACCGGTGCGGGTCAACACGGCGTGGCTTCTGCACTTGCCTGTGCGCTGCTTGGCCTGAAATGTCGTATTTATATGGGCGCTAAAGATATCGAACGCCAGTCACCCAACGTTTTCCGTATGCGTCTAATGGGTGCAGAAGTGATCCCGGTACACAGTGGTTCTGCTACGTTGAAAGATGCCTGTAACGAAGCACTGCGCGACTGGTCTGGTACCTACGAAAAAGCCCACTATATGCTGGGTACAGCCGCCGGACCACATCCCTTCCCGACCATCGTGCGCGAATTCCAGCGGATGATCGGTGAAGAAACTAAAGCACAAATGCTAGAGCGTGAAGGTCGTTTGCCGGATGCCGTTCTGGCCTGTATCGGCGGCGGTTCCAACGCCATTGGCATGTTTGCCGACTTTATTGATGATACCCAAGTTGGCCTGATCGGTGTTGAACCGGCGGGTCTGGGTATTGAAACTGGCCAGCATGGCGCCCCTCTGAAGCACGGTCATGTGGGCATCTACTTCGGTATGAAATCGCCAATGATGCAAACCGCTGAAGGACAGATCGAGGAATCCTACTCAATTTCTGCGGGTCTGGATTTCCCTTCGGTTGGCCCACAGCACGCCTATCTGAACAGTATTGGGCGCGCAGAGTACGTCTCCATCACCGACGATGAAGCTTTAGAAGCGTTTAAAGCACTTTCTCGCCACGAAGGGATTATTCCGGCACTTGAGTCTTCTCATGCCCTGGCGCATGCGCTGAAAATGATCCGTGAAACGCCGCAGAAAGAACAGATCCTGGTGGTTAACCTGTCTGGTCGCGGCGACAAAGATATATTTACCGTTCACGATATTCTGAAAGCTCGGGGAGAGATGTAATGGATCGTTATCAGCAACTGTTCAAACGGTTGGAAAACAATAAAGAAGGCGCATTTGTTCCATTTGTTACTCTGGGCGATCCAAACCCGACGCTCTCTTTGCAGATTATCGATACATTGGTAGAAAACGGCGCTGACGCTTTAGAACTGGGGATCCCATTCTCTGACCCACTGGCTGATGGACCTACCATTCAGAATGCGACATTACGGGCTTTTTCCTCCGGCGTCACGCCAACGCACTGTTTTGAAATGCTGGCGACCATTCGTCAAAAGCACCCCACTATCCCTATCGGTCTGCTGATGTATGCCAATCTGGTGTTCCACCGAGGCATCGATGCTTTTTATCAGCGCTGTGCGGAAGTTGGGGTTGATTCAGTGCTGATTGCCGACGTTCCGTTCGAAGAGTCCGCACCTTTTCGTGCAGCGGCGACTCGCCACGCCATTGCGCCTATCTATATTTGCCCGCCTAATGCAGAAGAGGATTTACTGCGAGAGATCTCTTCACATGGCCGTGGCTACACTTACCTTCTCTCCCGTGCGGGAGTGACCGGTACCGAAAGCCGTGCGCAGCTGCCACTTGATCACTTAATCAATAAACTGCACGAATATCATGCAGCACCGGCGTTACAGGGCTTTGGCATCTCAGAGCCTTCGCAGGTAAAAGAGGCATTAGCCGCGGGTGCTGCAGGGGCCATCTCGGGTTCAGCAATCGTTCGAATAATTGAACAAAATCTGGCACAACCGACAGAAATGCTGGCAAAACTGGGAGAATTTGTTCGCGAAATGAAAGCGGCAACCCGAGTTTAAAAAACAATGTCCTGACCAAAAGCCAGGACATTGTCAGTAGTCTGACAGCCCCAGATTGGGGCTGTGACTCTAAGAGCAATGATTATTTACCTAGGTAGGCGTTAAGCATCCAAACCTGTTTTTCCTGCTCTTTAATATAATCACTCATCAGTGAGGATGTGCCTTCATCTCCAGCATCTGCCGCTAACGTTAACAGCTCACGCTGCTGCTTCAACAAAATGCCGTAACCATCCAACAAACCGCGTAGAGTGCCTTTATCGTCGGTGACATTAGTATCTTCTTTGATATCTGCCGTTTTCAGATAGTGACTAAAAGCATGAATAGGCTGCGAACCTAGCGTCAGAATACGTTCGGCCAATTCATCAACCTTAGTCAGCAGGTCGTTGTAGGTTTCTTCAAATTTAGCATGCAACTCAAAGAATTGTGGCCCGGATATGTTCCAATGGTAGCCACGAACATTCATATATAGCACTTGATAGTTTGCCAGTAAGGCGTTCAAAGCTTCTGAAAGTTTTGCAGATTGTTTGGTATCGAGGCCGATATGCGTTTTTGCTGTTTTCTTGTTCGTTGCCATAATAATCTTCTCCTGATTATTTGTTTCGATTGTCTACAGAGTGATAGCCATGTACATAGAATAACCGGACATTTCATGGTGAAAAAGACGGTAGAATGCATCAATATAATCGTTTAAACCAATGAAGTTATACCAAGTTACTTCAATATGCCGGTAAACAGCAACTGAAGAGCGCCACTGAAACCAACCCGAGTCAGTAACAGGGGAGAGTGACAAGTCTACCGGAAAAAATTAGTCGGGAACCGATTTGAATGCCGCAAAGTAGCAGCCTACCAGGAAATCTCAAGGAGATGATTTCTAATAGGCTTGTCTATGTATTACAAATTTCAATAAATAGGAAGCAGGGTTACAAATATAAAAGGTGAGTCATTATTGCAGCAGAATAATTAAATGTGATAAATGTCACCTTTTCATGCAACATGATGGCTATTTTCATCGTTTTGTTTTTATACTGATATGCACTTTACCTATAACTGTATAACGAGTGCATATCATGATTGATCCCCGCCTGCCTCTTACCGATATTCACCGCCATCTGGACGGCAATATACGCGCGCAAACTATTCTCGATCTTGGTCGCCAATTCAATATCACCTTACCCGCAGATAATTTGTCCGCCTTGTGCCCGCATGTACAAATTACCCATGCAGAACCTGACCTGATGAGTTTTCTGCGGAAACTGGATTGGGGTGTAGCGGTATTAGGCGATCTGGATGCCTGCCGTCGCGTAGCCTATGAAAACGTCGAAGATGCAGCAAACGCTGGCATACACTACGCAGAACTGCGCTTTTCCCCTTATTATATGGCAATGAAACACCAGCTACCGTTGGCGGGCGTCGTCGAAGCCGTGATTGAAGGGGTTCATTCCGGTTGTCGCGACCATGATCTTGATGTGCGCCTGATTGGCATTTTGAGCCGTACCTTTGGCGCACAGGCTGGAATGAAAGAGCTTGAAAGTTTGCTGAACCACCGTGACAGCATTACCGCACTGGATCTGGCCGGTGATGAACTGGGATCACCCGGCAACCTGTTCCTCAACCACTTTAACCGTGCCCGTGATGCAGGCTTACACATTACGGTACATGCGGGTGAAGCAGCCGGCCCAGAAAGCATTTGGCAGGCTATTCGCGAGCTGGGAGCTGAACGTATCGGCCACGGAGTTAAAGCAGTCAATGACGCGGCGCTAATGGATTTTCTGGCGGTACACGCTATAGGTATTGAATCCTGTCTGACGTCAAATATTCAAACCAGTACAGTGTCTTCTTTAGCGCAGCATCCGCTGGCTACCTTTCTGCGTCACGGTGTACTCGCCTCCATCAATACCGACGACCCTGCTGTTCAAGGCATTGAGATCGAACATGAATATCTCGTAGCAGCACCGAAAGCCGGGCTGACCGCACAAGAGATCCGTACCGCACAGGAAAACGGCCTGAAAATGGCCTTCCTCAACGAACAGGAAAAGAAAGCATTACGAGAAAAAGTATTAAGCTATGCGCTCTGATTGACCATGCATGCTCACATGCTAAGGCATAAAGTCTAGACCGACTTATACAGTCCCAATTCAATGGCCTACACCACTGAATTGTGGGAAATAGGTCACTACCGCCTAGCATCAGCTAATATTGCAAAACGCCGACAACTTGGATTATTTCTCATGCTTGTTGTTTTATTTGGTTAATGCAGCGGTTTCCCGTTGCTGAGCCATTTTGCGTGCATAGCGCTGCGCAAGGACAGAGCACACCATTAACTGTACCTGATGGAAAATCATCAGAGGTAAAACCATAGCGCCAACGGCTGAGACAGGGAATAAAACATTAGCCATGGGAATACCATTTGCCAGGCTCTTTTTCGAACCACAAAACACAATGGCGATTTCATCAGCGGTGTTGAAGCCCATCCAACGCGCGGTACAGGTATTGATAATCAGCACCACCATCAACAACACCAATGACAGCAACAGGATCGTCAGTAACGAAGCACCATCAATAGTGCTCCAAATCCCTTCAATCACTGCCGCGCTGAAGGCGGTATAAACCACCAGCAGGATCGATGAGCGGTCAGTCATACTGATCAACTGGCGATGACGATCGACCCATTTGCCGATCAGTGGCCTCGCCAGGTGCCCCACAATAAATGGCACCATCAGCTGTAGAATAATCGCCCCTATGGCATGCAACACATCGGTATCATCACCCTGATTTTTCATCAATGCTCCCACCAGCAGTGGTGAGAGAAACACACCAAGAATACTGGATGCAGAAGCACTGCAGATCGCAGCAGCTACATTGCCCCCCGCAACAGAGGTGAACGCAATTGCAGACTGAACTGTGGCAGGTAAAGCACACAAATAAAGAAAGCCCAGGTAAACAGTGGGTGTCAATATGTCGGGTACTAGCAGATCCATCGCCAGGCCAAGAAGTGGAAATAGCGCAAAAGTACTCAGAAATACCACCAAATGCAGTTTCCAGTGGCTCATCCCAGCAATAATCGCCTGGCGGGACAACTTTGCCCCATGCATAAAAAACAGTAAAGCAATGGCAGTAGTGGTCAGATGTTGAAAAAAGATCTTCCAACTCCCTTCGCAGGGAAAAAACGAAGCTAATAGAACAACAATAACCAACACCAGCAAGAAATTATCAATACGCAGACGCTGCAACCAAGACATTATGCAGAATTCCTTAGATTTAGACCGTTTAAACGCTAAGAACCTAGGTTCGAAGCAACAGCTAGCGCTTTTTGCTGGTTAGCCGATTCGATACCCAGCTCGATCAATTCCATCACTTCAATCGCTTCACTAGCCGGTACGGGATTAACACCTTCACCGTTAATCGCATCACGAATGGCGGCATAGTAGGCGGGATAGTTCCCTGGAATAGTCAACAGTGGCTTTTCGAACAACTCACCGTCACGTGACAATGTCACGACTCCGTCACGCATGTCATAACCCCAATCCGCCTGTGGCAAGCGCTCACCGGCTTTCAGACGATCCTCTTGCGGGTCTAGACCAAATTTGATAAAGCTCCCCTCCGTTCCATGAACGATATAGCGCGCACTTTCCGCTGCGGCCAACACCGTCCCATGCAGTACCACGCGACGCTGGCCATAATTAAGTACCGCATGGAAGTAATCTACCGACTGGGCAGCTGAGCGCAGTGCCGCCAGATCGACGAATAATGTCTGTGGTTTACCAAACAACTGCAACGCTTGGTCTAACAGGTGCGGTCCTAAATCATACCAAATACCGCTCCCTACTCCGCCTTGCTCACGCCAACGTTGACGCACTTGCGGGCGGTAGCGATCAAAATGGGACTCAAAATAGACGACGTCACCGAGTAAGTTCTCATTGAGCAAAGCCTTCAAGGTCAAGAAGTCACTGTCCCAACGGCGATTATGAAATACTGAAAGTAATCGTCCAGTCTGTTCCGCCTGATGTTGCAACTCGTGTGCTTGTGACAACGTCACGGTAAATGGTTTATCCACCACCACATGCTTACCCGCCGCCAGTGCCTGTTGAGCCAGCGGGAAATGCGTATCGTTTGGCGTTGGGATCACAATCAGGTCAATCGAAGGATCGCTAAACAGCGATTGCGGATCATTTACAACAGTTACTGACGACCAGTCGGCGTAGACTTTAGCCGCATCGCTGCTGGAAACAGCGGCCAACTCCATACCAGACGTTCCCGCTATCAATGGAGCATGAAATGTTTTACTGGCAAACCCATAACCTACCAAGCCTACCCGGATTTTTTCAGTCATCTTGTTTCCTCGTTCAGAGTAACGATTTTCACCCAGGTATGTCGCTGTGTGAAAGGCATAAAATAATTTGACACTATGATGCCAGCAGGAACAACAAGTAAATTAACTATTGACGGGTAAAACGGAAACACCTGACTCGATAGCGCTCCTAACATGAAAAATATTAATTTAGTGCATGAGTGCAAACCGTTATTTTGTTTCGAATGTTTAAATGTAGTTTCAATTTTGTTATATCCAGCAATGATGCTATAAGGTCACTCAATCCATGAACACCCCACCTAAGCTTTGGCTTAACCATATAATAAATAAAATACAATATCCGCTACTTACCGGTTTAGTTTGCACATTACTGACAGCCTGTAATCCAACCTCAACACAAGATTTGGCAACAGCCACTGGCACTTCAAGCGATCCCGTAACGCCCGTAGACCCAACGCCTACCGAGGAGCCGACGCCTGAGCCCCTTACCGCACAACAAGCCTGCGATAAACTCAATGATTTCACCCTACCAGCCTCATCCTTAATCTTGCCCACAGGGGAAGTTCACGTGGTTTCAGCCACGCTGATCCTCACTGATACTATTGGAAATACCTTAGGTGAGTATTGTCAGGTACGCGGAAAAATTTTTTCCGCGACGGGCAGTGCGCCAGAGATCAATTTTGCCGTTAATCTCCCCACACATTGGAACAATAAAGCGATCCACTTTGGTGGTGGAGGGTTTAATGGACGGCTGATTGATGGCACGGAAACAGTACGTTTTTCCCTACCGAGTAATCCAGCTCCGCTTGCACAAGGCTATGCCACCTGGGGTGATGATTCTGGCCACCAGAGCGGGAGTATTACCGATGGTAGTTTTGCCATGGATGATGAGGCGTTAGCCAACTACGGCGGCGACACATTGAAAAAAACCCATGATGTTGCATTACTGCTGCTAAAACAGCGTTACAACACATTGCCACAATATAGTTATTTTCTTGGCACATCTACCGGTGGGCGCGATGCATTGGCCTATATCCAGCGCTGGCCGCTTGATTATGACGGCGTGATTGCTAATGAACCGGCGCTAAATTACAGCGCTACTCGGCTGTCAAACGTGGCGGTGGGCCGGGCTCTGTATCTTGATGGTGGGGCGGGCTGGCTGAATATCAATAAAACCCTGCTAGTACAACAGGCAGCAATGGCAGCCTGCGATCGACTGGATGGGGCTACGGATAATGTCATCAGTAATGTGGAAGGATGCCGTGCGGGGGGCGCACAGGTCTTAGCTAATCTACGCTGTCCTGGTGGTATAGATAGCGGTGATACCTGCCTCTCGGATGCCCAGATTGCTACCGTCAAGGTTATCGAGTCGCCATTACAGCTGAACTATGCGCTGGCTAATGGCGTAACAGTCGCTGGAGGTTATAATCTGCTAGAAGGTACACTCGTTGCCGGCTCTTTCACCACGCGCAATCTGGGAACTCGCTCGACCCCCGGTAACCCCGCCGTTAAGGCGGATGCAAATATGTATGTGACTGGCGATCAGTGGGTAAAATATTTCATCACTCGCGACGCCTCCTTCAATGCACTGACCTTTAATCCCGCTGATCCAGATAGTTACACTTCCCGAGTACAACAGGTCTCTGCATTGACCGATGCCACCAACCCAGACATCTCAGAATTTCTAGGTCATCGGCATCGTCTTATCCTGCTGCACGGCCTTGCTGACGAAGTCATCAGTCCAAATTCCACTATCGCCTGGTACCAGGCTGTGATTAATCAGGTCGGGCAGGAGGCTACCCATCAGGGAATTCGTTTTTATACTGTCCCGGGTATGGGGCATGGTACAGGCAGCTTTTTGCCTGCGTGGAACTCATTAGCAGCGTTGGAAAACTGGGTCGAGCATGGTGTGGCCCCCGGTAATCGCTGGGTAATGGATATTAACGCGAAAACCTTTGGGCGAACCAGACCACTCTGCCAGTATCCTTCATGGCCAAAATATCACGGTTCCGGCAGTCTTGATGCGGCAATAAACTACAGCTGCACCGATAGCACCAACATTCTTCCACAGGCTTGCTCCAACTTGCCTACGACCGCGACAACCTACAAAGGAGGCAATACGTTTGGTGAAGAATTGACCATAAACTTCGATCCTACAACCATGAACTACAGCATTACCATTGATGCCAGCCTGCAACGTCCGGCGGGTACGCTGCGCAGTGGTACTCTGATTGTCCAGAATGGCTGTACCTTCAGTAGTGACGAGAATGGCGCGTTGTTCACCTTTACCGGAGGTGGGGTACTATCCGGTGGCGTAGCAAAAGTATCAGAATCGGAGTTCCTGCCACTGGTGGCATTCCAGAATGTCAGTGACGATTACAAAGCTATCGCCGATATTTACAATGTGACGGGTATCCAGTACAGCCTCAGCAACGACAATGGCATACCATTGAGCGGCTCAGCCCGGCTTCGCTCCTCCGCGGCTACCTGGCAAACCTGCCGCGACCCGAACACTCAAGGGTTTATCATTTACGATGCAAACTGTTCGCTGAGCGCCAAAGGTTATATCGCCTGGAATAACGACCGTAACGCTTTTGACTATTTCATCGGTGGAACACCGGCCAATAAAGACGGCAAATTAAGTGGGAGCATCATTAGCGGTATGGTCAATGGCAAACCGGTACCACTGGTTCTAACCCGTTCAGATTACTACTACGGCATGGAATTTTATGCGCCTCAGCCTTCAGCCCTGCCCCTAGCAACCGGTGCTGCGGATGGTAATTACCACGTAATGACCACAGAGGTGGACCAGTTTGATATTGAATTGAGTGGGAGCACGGTCTTTCAGGGGAATACTTATGGCGAACTGACCTATAACCAACCCGTACTCGGCGTAATAAACACAGCAGGAACGATTATTGGCAGTTACACCACCAATGGCGGCATTCTTTCACTCATCACGGATGACAGTTTTGGCCTGGGACTGTTGTATTAAACGATGTCCAATAATAATGCCAGTCAATTACCCTTAATACATCAAGTTGCTTGGGTGTTCGCTATTTTCGTTCACCCTAGTCACAGAGTTTATCTATGCATCTAGGGCTTCTCTCAGTTGCCGCCTACAAGCAACTCGAATTATTTTGGGTATAAAAGACTAGTGGGAAAAACCTGCACTAAGCAAAAAAATTAAGTAATTTATTGATTATTTGATGGTTTTACTCGTAATGACAGGCTGAAAATAGTCACAGCCATCGACCTGTATAGGGTTCGGTGGCTGTCTGGGGCGTTATTTTACTTTACAGGATCTTTAGAGGATTAACGGGTTATATATCTGCAGCTTTTGCAACATTCTCGCGGTGATTTGGATTGTCAAGGTTCACACTGGAACACAAGATAGCATATGACACCCAGTCGAATTTCTCATACCAGCCCGCTCTCCAACATATTACATTTATGCAACCGGTTTCAGAAACCGGTTGCAAACACCTTAAGACTCAACCTAGACTATGCTTAGTTTTTACATCTAGAGCGAGGATCGTTATGTCTGCTTTCCCAAAAGAATTCCTATGGGGTGCCGCTACAGCAGCCTATCAAGTTGAAGGTGCCCATGATGCTGATGGCAAAGGCCCTTCCATCTGGGACACCTTCTCCCATCTGCCTGGCACTACTTATCAAGGTACCAATGGCGATGTCGCTGTCGATCACTATCATCGTTTCCGCGAAGACGTCGCCTTGATGGCTGAAATGGGTATGCAAAGCTATCGCTTCTCCATTTCATGGCCGCGATTGCTACCGCAAGGGCGTGGTGAAATCAACGAGGCTGGGATCAAATTCTATAGCGACCTGATCGATGCGCTGTTAGAACACAACATTGAGCCGATGATCACCCTTTACCATTGGGATCTGCCGCAGGCTTTGCAGAACGAAGGGGGCTGGGAAGCACGCAGTACTGCAGAAGCATTCGAAGAGTATGCTCGCCTGTGTTATGCGCGCTACGGTGACCGCGTCAAGTTATGGTCAACGTTCAATGAAACCGTGTGCTTTATCGGTTTCGGTTACGTCACCGGTGGTCATCCACCAGGCTTGCAAAATACAGCCCGCGCGATTCAGGCGTGCCATCATGTGTTTGTCGCTCATGCCAAGGCGGTGGCGGCTTTCCGCTCCAGCGGCATCGATGGCAAAATCGGTTTCGTCAACGTGTTGCAGACTCACACACCACTGAGTCAGTCGCCTGAAGACCTGGCAGCGTATCAGTTAGCCGAGGGGATCTTTACCCACTGGCTTTATGATCCGGTGCTGAAAGGTGAATATCCTGCGGAATTGTTGGCACAGGCTCAGGCGCTGTGGGGAGTGCCACAGTTTGCACCAGGCGACGAGCAATTATTGCATGACAATATCTGCGATTTTATTGGTCTTAACTACTACAAGCGTGAAACCATCGCGGCAAACAATCAGGAATCTCGTCTCACTATCAACACGACCGGTGAGAAAGGCAGTGGCCACCAGCAAGGGAATGAATTCGGCTTTAAAGGGTTGTTTAAATTCGTTCGCAATCCTAATGGCGTGTATACCGATTGGGACTGGGAGATTTATCCACAAGGTCTTACCGAAGGTATTATGAATATCAAAGCACGTTACGGTGATATTCCTATGTATATCACTGAAAACGGGCTAGGTGCCAAAGATCCGATTATCAACGGCGAAGTGGTAGATGATGATCGCATCGAATATCTGCGTCAGCATATTGGCGCCATCGAAGATGCCATCAAACAAGGTGCGGATGTACGTGGTTACTATCCGTGGTCATTTATCGATTTACTCAGTTGGCTCAACGGGTTCCAGAAACAGTATGGCTTTGTTTATGTTGATCATAACAAAGATCTGGCACGTCAGCGCAAGAAGAGTTTCTTCTGGTACCAGAAACTGATCGCCAGCAACGGCGCTGAACGCTAACCCTATAACTTTATTGCGAAACAGCTAAATGCCAGTTTTTACTGGCATTTTTCTTTTTAGTCATCACAGATAGCTATCATTGCCTCGCGTGTGAGTTGATATTTGTTTAAGCTATGCGGCGATAATGAATAATACTCCGGACATTATGATGACCCAAGCTCAATACTCCCGCATCGGCGGCTGGTTACTGGCCCCAATGGCTTATCTTATCGTAACCCTACTGAGCGCCAGTTTGATGCTGATGCTGTACGCTATGGCCATATTTATGCCAGAATCGCGCGAATATTTACTCACCAATGCTCAGGCATTCACTCTGCAATGGTATTTTTCTGTGCTCACCACCTTGGCTATGTGGTGTTTTACGATTTACCTGCTGTGGCTGTTTTGCCAACGTTCACAGCGTTTCCCCAAGCTGTTTCTGGTCTGGTTACTGATCACCGTATTATTGGCAATCAAAGCTTTCGCTTTTGCTCAAGTACCTGACGACGTTGCGGTGCGCAGCCTCCTTTGGCCATTGCTGCTGGCTGCATTACTGGTCCCTTACGTTAAGCGTTCAACGCGAGTTAAAGGCACTTTCACCGAGTAGCCACAACGAAAGCACGTTCTGCACGTAGAGTTGTGTAAATTTTCATCAAAATAGGCAAAAAAACGCAGTACCCTTGCTATTAGTGTGTTGTCGTAACGACGCCAATTCCCGATAATAGGCGGCTTTCACTTTTGTAGGCTATGTAATGACCGAATACCTGCTTTTGTTTGTCGGCACAGTGCTGGTGAATAACTTTGTCCTGGTTAAGTTTTTGGGCCTGTGCCCATTTATGGGTGTTTCCAAAAAACTGGAAAGTGCCATCGGCATGGGCATGGCTACAACTTTCGTCATGACGCTGGCTTCTATCTGCGCATGGCTGATCAACAGCTTTATCCTGATCCCGTTGGATTTAGTGTATCTGCGCACTCTTTCTTTCATTCTGGTGATCGCCGTTGTGGTGCAATTCACCGAAATGGTGGTGCGTAAAACCAGTCCGGCACTCTACCGCCTGTTAGGGATTTTCCTGCCCCTGATAACAACCAACTGTGCTGTACTGGGGGTTGCATTACTCAATATTAACCTTGGTCACAACTTCATGCAGTCTGCGATTTATGGTTTTAGTGCCGCTGCGGGCTTTTCGTTGGTGATGGTGCTGTTTTCCGCCATTCGTGAACGGTTGGCTGTCGCCGATGTGCCAGCGCCATTTCGTGGCTCCTCTATCGCATTGATCACCGCTGGATTGATGTCACTTGCCTTTATGGGCTTTACCGGGCTGGTGAAATTCTAATGACTGCGTTGTGGATAGCCATTGCCGCATTAAGCACGTTAGGGCTACTGTTTGGTCTCGTGCTGGGTTTTGCTGCACGTCGTTTTGAAGTGGAGGAAGATCCGCTTGCCGAACAGGTCGATGAGATCCTACCACAAAGCCAATGTGGTCAATGCGGCTACCCTGGTTGCCGCCCCTATGCTGAAGCCGTGGCCAATGGTGAGATGATCAACAAATGTGCACCCGGCGGAGAACAGGTGATGCTCAGGCTGGCAGAGTTGCTTAATGTTGAACCTCAACCGTTAGATGGCGGCGCAGCCGTCGCCGCGCCGATACGCAAGGTCGCCTTTATTCACGAAGCCGAATGTATCGGTTGTACCAAATGTATTCAAGCCTGCCCTGTTGACGCCATTGTTGGTGCCACGCGCGCCATGCATACAGTGATTACTGATCTTTGTACCGGCTGCGACCTGTGCGTTGCTCCTTGCCCAACTGACTGTATTGAAATGAAACCGGTCGCTACCACTACCGCTAGCTGGAAGTGGGATATGAAAACAATTCCGGTGCAAGTGATCCAAGTGGAGCAACATGTTTAGTTTATTCGCCGCCTTTAAAAAAGATCGGATTTGGGATTTCGATGGCGGTATTCATCCACCGGAAATGAAAACCCAGTCCAGCGGTGTACCACTGCGAGCCGTTCCTCTGCCAGATATTTTCATCGTGCCTTTGCAACAGCATTTAGGCCCTGAGGGCGAACTGTGCGTGAAAGCCGGTGACGCGGTATTAAAAGGCCAGCCCCTTACCTTCGGACATGGTCGCACATTACCGGTACATGCGCCGACTTCTGGAAGAATACGTGCAATTGAACCTCGCGTAACCGCACATCCCTCTGGCTTGGCTGAGCTGTGTGTGATCATTGAACCAGACGGACAGGATCGCTGGTGCAATCTGACTCCAGTGACGGATTATCATCAACTCAGCACGGAAGAACTACTCCAGCGTATTCATCAGGCTGGTATTGCTGGTCTGGGAGGAGCCGGTTTTCCTACTGCCAGCAAATTGCAAGGCGGCGATCAGCAAGTAGAAACCCTGATCCTTAACGCAGCTGAATGTGAGCCCTATATCACTGCCGACGATCGGTTGATGCAAGAACACGCTGCCCAAATTATTGAAGGTATCCAGATCCTGCGTCACCTTCTGAAACCGAAAGTGACCCTGATAGGCATTGAAGACAATAAACCACAGGCTATCAGCGCGTTAGCCCTCGCTTTGCGCGGGCAAAATGACGTTATGCTGCGTGTGATCCCCACCAAATACCCATCCGGTGGTGCCAAACAATTAACCAAGATCCTGACAGGCAAAGAAGTTCCCCATGGCATGCACTCCTCCTCTATCGGTGTATTGATGCAAAATGTGGGTACCGCTTTTGCCATCAAGCGGGCCATCGTTGACGGTGAACCGTTGATAGAGCGTGTCGTCACTTTGACCGGTGAGGCTATGAGCAAGCCTGGTAACGTCTGGGCACGGCTCGGCACTCCCGTACAACACTTATTGACTTTGGGAGGGTATCGACCACAGCCACAGCCAATGGTTATCATGGGGGGACCTTTAATGGGATTCACCCTACCTGCCTTGGATGTTCCTATTGTCAAGATCAGCAACTGTTTGCTTGCACCGACGATAAATGAAATGGCACCACAGGAGCCAGAGCTCTCATGCATCCGCTGCGGATTGTGTGCCGATGCCTGCCCTGCGGGGCTGTTACCACAACAGCTTTACTGGTTCAGCCGCGGCAAAGAGCATGAAAAAGCACGCAACCACAACCTATTCGATTGCATCGAATGTGGTGCTTGTGCCTATGTTTGCCCCAGCAATATTCCGCTGGTGCAATACTATCGCCAGGAAAAGGCAGATATCAAAACTTTGGATCAAGAAGCTGCACGTACAGCGGAAGCCAAAGCTCGCTTCGAGGCGAAGCAGACACGTCTGGAACGAGAGAAACGCGCCCGTGAAGAGCGTCACAAAAAAGCGGCGGTAAAACTGACCACAAACGACCAAAATGCCGTTCAAGCCGCGCTGGCGCGAGTTCGTAGCAAAAATGGCGAAGCCAGCGCGATAACGATTATTGGTCAGGAACCTGACAATAGTGCAGCTATCGCTGCCCGCGAAGCACGTAAAGCACTGGCCAGAGAGCGTAAAGCACTGCAAACAATCGAAGTCACCGTCACTGACGAACAAGACCAGCGCAAAGCCGCCGTTGCCGCCGCACTAGCGCGCGTTAAAGCCAAGAAAGCGGCACAACCCGCACAAAGTGCTGAACCAGTGACTAACGCAGAACAGGAAGACCCCCGTAAAGCCGCCGTTGCCGCCGCACTAGCGCGCGTTAAAGCCAAGAAAGCAGCACAACTTACACAAAATGCTGAACCAGCGGCTGATGCAGAACAGGAAGACCCGCGCAAAGCCGCCGTTGCCGCCGCACTAGCGCGCGTTAAAGCCAAGAAAGCAGCACAACTTACACAAAATGCTGAACCAGCGGCTGATGCAGAACAGGAAGACCCGCGCAAAGCCGCCGTTGCCGCCGCACTAGCGCGCGTTAAAGCCAAAAAAGCAGCACAACTTGCACAGAATGCTGAACCAGTGACGGATACAGAACAGGAGGATCCCCGCAAAGCCGCCGTTGCCGCCGCACTAGCGCGAGTTAAAGCCAAGAAAGCAGCACAACTTACACAAAATGCTGAACCAGTGACGGATGCAGAACAGGAAGACCCGCGCAAAGCCGCCGTTGCCGCCGCACTAGCGCGCGTTAAAGCCAAAAAGGCCGAGTCACAACCAGTTCCAATCGATGAATAGCAGACCTAAACGGGGGTTTTTGCCGATCCCCCCGTTTAATCAATAGAAATCAGATAGGTATAATTCACATCTATCTGACGCAGTTTTGCAGACTGATTCCACTCTTTCGTTTCCAACATCTCCATCTCAATGCTCCCTTCCACTTCATTACGTAATGTGGGTACCACATGGGCAAGCAGAAAGGAAACAAATTGCCCGCACTCCTTTGCCGTTCCTTGATGGTTGATAGCAATGTATTCACGCGCTGGCAGGTGAATATTATCGATTTGATGGCCGGAAAGAATATCTTTCTTATGTTCTGGTGCTACCGCCATGATGTGAGTGCCAGAGCATTCACCATTACTGTGCTCTCGCAAGGAATGAATACTGAAAACCTTGCGGCACTCGACATTTAACCCTTTAAAGAAGTTATTAAAAATCTCCCCCTTCACAGCGATGCAGGAAGAAACGGCAATCTCTTGTTCAGTCTCTAGTTCCAGTTCCCGTGAAAGACCAACCAGATGCATTTCTGGTAATACCAGCCGTTTGATCTCAGGGTAAAAATCGGCTTCATAGTTGGCTTCAAAGTTGAAACGAGGCATCAGATTTTTGACGTCCCATTTGCTCATCGTGCGATAACGGTTTGGTGTTGTACCAAAGCGTTGTTTAAACATACGAGTAAAAGTTTGTTGAGAGTCGAATCCCAATTCGTCAGAGATATTAATAATAGAGCGATTAGTGATACGCAACGCTACCGCAGCACGGGTAAGGATGCGAGAACGTATATAGGTAGCAAGCTGGAGGCCAGTGATACGCTTAAACTTACGCTGTAAGTACCACTTGGAGTAGCCCGAAATCCGTGCAACTTCATCTAGATTTGGCCGCGTTTCCAAGTGAATCTCTACCCACTCAATCAGTTCTTCAATGAAAAGCATGTCTTCATTAGTCATTATTGTTCATTCACCCACTTAGATCCTAGTTGGATGGCACGTTGAACGCTGCCAGGATAATAACCAATATTGGTTATATGAATTTTGCTATTTCATCAGCGTGGATTGGCAAGATTCAGACTCACACTTGGGTTTCCCCTCCATCACTTCAAGGACCCCTTTTCTTTGCTGCCGCTATTTGCACGCAACTAAGAGGTACATAGCTCAATATATACATATCCCTATGATCAGCACGTATTACCCAAGCTCTGATTAAGGTAGAATACTGCGCTATGTTTTTTCATCTGTTACACCTATACCCTTCACAACTACATGCAACTCGAATTATTTTGGGTATATACCCCCTTGAATAAATCAGGTTATATAAAAGTAGCGCAGTACCTAGGAAGGTTGGATGGTGCTGTCAATATACATGCAAATTGAAGCAATTTGGGTAAAGTGTGGTAAAGAAATGGTAGTTATTCTATGAAGTTCAGACCAGTTAGGCAAAAAAACGTCATTAGCTTACGCGTCGCCAGTTCTCCTTTTACTCATGACCAGCAAAACACTCGCAGCATCATGCTTTGGGTTATGCTGGCCTGTATTCCCGGTATAGCCGCACAAGTTTGGTTCTTTGGTTACGGTAGCCTCGTTCAAACGGCATTAGCCATGGTAACCGCACTGCTCGCTGAAGCCGCTGTTCTTGCGCTGCGAAAACAACCGGTAAAAACCAGGTTGGCAGATAACTCTGCGCTGCTCACTGCATTGCTGTTAGGTATTAGCTTACCACCACTGGCTCCTTGGTGGATGGTTGTTATCGGCACCGTTTTCGCTATTGTTATCGCTAAACAGCTGTACGGAGGATTAGGGCAAAATCCCTTCAACCCAGCGATGGTCGGTTATGTGGTATTGCTGATCTCCTTCCCGGTACAAATGACCCGCTGGTTACCACCCGACACGTTGAATACCGCCATGCTGCCGCTACAAGATACTCTGCAGGCTATCTTCAATGGGCACAGTGCCCAAAGTGCCATGCAGATGGGAAGCGACGGTATTAGCCAGGCTACACCGCTTGACGCGTTCAAAACTGGCCTGCGCAGCGGCCATTCTGTGCAGCAGGTGCTGCAACAACCGTTGTTTGACGGTGTGTTGGCAGGCATCGGTTGGCAATGGGTGAACCTGGGTTTTCTTCTCGGCGGGGCATTTATGTTGAGCCGTAAGCTTATCCACTGGCAGATCCCCCTTAGCATGCTCGGTGCCATTGCCCTTTGCTCTGGGTTGGCATGGTCGTTGGACCCTGCTCATCAAGCCTCACCGCTGATCCACCTATTTTCCGGAGCAACCATGCTCGGTGCTTTCTTTATCGCTACTGACCCGGTCAGTGCCTCCACCACACCGAAGGGGCGCTTGATTTATGGAGCCCTTATTGGCTCGTTGGTCTGGTTGATCCGCGTATATGGCGGTTATCCTGATGGTGTAGCCTTTGCCGTGCTGTTGGCAAACATTACTGTGCCATTAATCGATCACTATACGCAGCCGCGCGTGTATGGCCATCGCTAAGGAGCCAAGATGCTTAATTCAATGAAAAAGCATGGTATCACACTGGCCGTATTTGCCGCGGTGACGACCGGCTTGACTGCCGTGGTGTATCAGCTAACAAAAGGTACGATTGCCCACCAGGCGGCGTTGCAGCATAAAGCCTTATTAGATCAGGTCGTTCCGGCGGAAAACTACGACAATGATATGCAGGATGAATGCTATGTGGTTAGCGACCCGGCATTAGGTAACTCTGCTCCTCATCATTTATATCTGGCGCGTAAGAATGGTCAGCCGGTTGCAGCCGCGCTGGAAACGACGGCACCCGATGGTTATTCCGGGGCTATTCAACTGCTGGTCGGTGCTGACTTTAACGGTACAGTGTTAGGTACACGAGTCATGGAACATCACGAAACGCCAGGGTTAGGCGATAAAATTGAGTTGCGTCTCTCCGACTGGATCACTCTTTTTAGAGGTCAGAAAGTCAATGGCCAAGACGACACACGCTGGGCGGTGAAAAAGGATGGAGGTATATTTGATCAATTCACCGGTGCAACTATTACCCCAAGAGCCGTTGTCAATGCCGTGCATCGTACCACGTTATATATCGAAACGTTGCCGACTAAAATCGACACTTTACCTACCTGTGGAGCCAGCGAATGAGTGAAGCGAAGACTCTGATTGTTCAAGGATTGTGGAAAAACAACTCTGCGTTGGTGCAACTATTGGGCCTGTGCCCATTGCTGGCTGTGACTTCAACCGCAACCAACGCCCTAGGTCTTGGGCTGGCAACCACGTTAGTTCTGGCGATTACCAATGGTTCAATCTCAGCCTTACGTCGTTGGATACCCAGCGAAGTTCGTATTCCCATTTATGTGATGATCATTGCCGCCGCAGTCAGTGTGGTTCAAATGCTGATCAACGCTTATGCCTTTGGTCTTTATCAGTCTCTGGGGATTTTTATTCCGTTGATCGTCACCAACTGTATCGTGGTAGGGCGTGCCGAGGCGATAGCAGTAAAAAAACCTGTCGGCCTGGCGCTTATCGATGGCATAGCTATCGGATTGGGAGCGACTTGCGCCATGTTCGTATTGGGCTCTCTGCGTGAACTGATTGGCAACGGCACGCTATTTGATGGTGCGGACATGCTGTTAGGCCGTTGGGCAAGGGTATTACGCATAGAAGTCGTGCACTTTGACAGCCCCTTCCTATTGGCTATGCTTCCGCCGGGCGCTTTTATCGGTTTAGGATTGATGCTGGCAGCCAAATATGTGATCGATGAAAAAATGCAAGTGCGCCAAGACAGAGCCCTGCTGGTTAAGGTTGAGGCTGAAACGAAGCAAGAACACGCAGAGAAAGCGTAATGAATAAAGAGAAACGCCTAGAAATTCTGACTCGCTTACGGGATAACAACCCTCACCCAACCACTGAGTTGGTTTTTTCTTCACCATTTGAGTTACTCATTGCGGTGTTACTTTCTGCACAGGCCACCGACGTCAGTGTGAATAAGGCTACGGCCAGGCTGTACCCCGTTGCCAATACACCGGCAGCGATGTTGGCTCTGGGTGTGGATGGCGTAAAGGAGTACATTAAAACCATCGGTCTGTTTAATGGCAAAGCCGAGAACATCATTAAAACCTGTAGGATCCTGCTGGATGAGCATGCAGGTGAAGTCCCTGAGGATCGCGCGGCGCTCGAAGCTCTGCCTGGTGTGGGCCGTAAAACAGCGAATGTCGTTTTAAATACAGCATTTGGATGGCCAACCATTGCTGTTGATACACACATCTTCCGGGTTTGTAATCGCACAAATTTCGCCCCTGGAAAGAACGTTGATCAAGTGGAAGAGAAACTGCTAAAAGTCGTTCCGGCCATGTTTAAGGTAGACTGTCACCATTGGCTTATCCTTCATGGTCGCTATACTTGCGTCGCACGTAAGCCACGCTGCGGCTCATGCCTGATTGAAGACTTATGCGAGTATAAAGAGAAAGTCTACCCGCTTGAATAAACATCCTATCGGGCGCAACTCAGCGCCCAGCCGCCTTCTCCTATTTGGCTTAATAAGGCATTTTCATCGAGATATTTTTCATTGAAAAATTAACCAAAAATCTCGATAAGCACGATATCCTCGCGATTACATTTCTTTAACGAAAGTGTTCATTATTTTAATTTTGTATAATTTCATAGAACTCCGCCCATACCAGATAATCTAAAAACTTAAACCCAAATAATCATCAATATGGGCTACTTAGCTGTAAAAAGTCAGGATATATAACTAAAATTAATCAATAAGAATTTCATGGCAAAATAAAAACCCGATAAAATAAAGATTCTCGAACGTTAATACTGAATAAATTTCGCAACATAGTTATATGTTAATGAAAAAGTTATATGTAACGGTATATGTCAGAAAGCTTGCCACATTGATAAAGATAGTGAACATTAACCGCCCTAATAATCTTATAACAATGCATAAAGATGCAATCTGCATCACCTAATGTAATTTCCGTATTGAAAATACGGGTAGTGAAAAAACCAGAGGTACCAGTGTCGACAGCAAAAAACAAACCATCGGAAAACATAAGTCTTAACGCTTTCAAACAGCCTAAAGCGTTCTACCTGATCTTCTCTATAGAACTCTGGGAGCGTTTCGGTTATTACGGACTGCAAGGCATTATGGCCGTCTACCTGGTCAAAATGCTTGGCCTGAGTGAAGTCGATTCCATCACGCTGTTTTCTTCTTTCAGTGCGCTGGTTTACGGTTTTGTCGCCATCGGTGGGTGGCTGGGAGATAAGGTCCTCGGTGCAAAGCGTGTGATCGTCTTGGGAGCCTTTGTGCTTGCCGCTGGCTACGCCATGGTGGCATATTCCGGGCATGACATCTTCTGGGTTTATCTGGGCATGGCGACAATCGCGGTGGGTAGTGGTTTGTTCAAAGCGAACCCCTCATCACTATTGTCGAAATGCTATGAAAAAGACGATCCGCGTTTAGACGGTGCATTCACCATGTATTACATGTCCGTCAATATCGGTTCATTCTGTTCTATGCTGGCAACGCCTTGGTTGGCCGCAAAATACGGTTGGAGCATCGCCTTCTCTCTTAGCATGGTAGGGATACTGATCACCCTGGTCAACTTTATGATCTGTCACGGCTGGGTAAAACAATACGGGTCAAGACCCGACTTTAAACCCCTGCATATTCAGAAACTCCTCATGGTTCTGTTGGGTGTAGTGGCATTAGTGGCACTTTCAAGCTGGTTGCTGCATAACCAAATCATCGCACGCTGGGCACTGGCTATCATTTCTATTGGTATTGTCATCGTGTTTGCCAAAGCAACCTTTGCACTACAGGGTACCGCAAGACGCAAGATGATCGTGGCCTTCCTGCTCATGCTCGAAGCCATCGTGTTTTTCGTGCTTTACAGCCAGATGCCAACCTCGCTGAACTTCTTTGCTATTCATAATGTTGAGCACAATATTCTAGGAATCACCTTCGAACCGGAACAGTATCAGGCACTCAACCCATTCTGGATCATGTTAGCAAGCCCTCTGCTTGCTGCCCTATACAACAAGATGGGCGATCGTCTGCCTATGCCACACAAATTCGCCTTCGGTATGTTGTTGTGTTCCGCAGCCTTTCTGGTACTGCCGTGGGGAGCAAGCTTTGCTAATCAGCAGGGCATTGTTTCCGTCAACTGGTTAATCCTAAGTTATGCGTTGCAGAGTATCGGTGAGCTGATGATCTCCGGCTTGGGTCTGGCAATGGTGGCACAGTTAGTTCCACAGCGACTGATGGGTTTTATCATGGGCTCTTGGTTCCTGACCACAGCGGCGGCGGCGTTAATTGCGGGTAAAGTCGCCGGACTAACCGCAGTGCCAAATGATATTAAAGATGCGCATGCTTCCTTGGCAATATACAGCCATGTGTTTTTACAGATTGGTATCGCAACCGCAGTTATTGCAGTACTGATGCTGCTGACCGCCCCAAAACTGTACCGCATGACCTTGGACACCATAGAAGATACGCAACAGAAAGCCCAAGCCACTGGTGCAATGCACTAACCACATGAACGTTTCGGGGCAATAAGCCCCGCTATTTTTTATCGCACCTCTATCATAAGATTATGCCACTTAATTGGACGCGGGCTTGATCGCCCTTCGCCTCGATGACGGTTTTTTGGGTCTACGACGGTGCTACAGCTAATTGCGACACAGCCTAGTTTTGATAATAAATACAAACAGTTTTTGCCGCTGTTATGGCAAATAGTCTCATGAATTTATGTATAATGGGGTATACAAATCACTCACAAGGATGACATTCCATGTCCTTTTCTCCTCTACGTCGTAAAATTCTCCTCGCCGCTGCTGCCATACCTGCGTTCGCGGCTCTCAATCCACTGCTAACTTTTGCCGCCGATGATAAATTAGCGCTGGCACAACAAAAGCTCGCCAATCTGGAAAAAGATTCTGGAGGGCGACTGGGGGTTTACGCCTACAACACCGCCAATGGTCAAAAAGTGCAATTGAATGGCGAAAAACGCTTTCCGTTTTGCAGCACATTCAAGGTGATTGCCGCCGGTGCCATTCTGCGCCACAGCCTCAGCCACCAAGGGTTCCTGGATCAGCGCATTCACTACAAAAAAAGCGATCTTGCAGCCTATTCACCCATCAGCGAAAAACATTTAGACAGTGGTATGACGGTTTCCGAACTTTGTGCCGCCGCGCTTCAATATAGCGATAACACCTCCATTAATCTGTTGATGGCACTGATAGGTGGACCTGCCGCTGTTACCGCCTATGCACGCAGTATCGGCGATACGACCTTTCGTCTGGATCGTTGGGAAACCGAACTGAACAGTGCCATTCCAGGCGATGAGAGGGATACCACCTCACCAGCAGCCATGGCTGCAAGTTTACAGAAGTTAACGTTGGGGGACGCTTTACCAAACGAACAACGTCAGTTGTTGAACAGTTGGATGAAAGGGAATACTACGGGCGATCAGCGCATTCGAGCAGGTGTCCCTTCGGGAGCGATCGTCGCCGATAAAACCGGTAGCGGTGATTATGGCACTGCCAATGACATTGGTGTTGTCTGGATAAAAGACAGTGCTCCGCTGGTGATCGCCATTTACTCTACGTACGCTCAGCAGGATGCGAAAGCCAGAAATGATGTGATTGCCTCTGCAACACGTATTGTCACTCAGGCGTTAGCCTAGGCCGTTCATAAACTCGCCGAATTACTCAAAATTTGAGACGTTGACTCGTTTTATGGTCGTTTATCGCTCAACAGCGTACTAAACTTATTTGGTAGCTATGCTGCAATATTTTTTCAAAAAATCCTGTACACTGAAAGCCAACTTCACAACGCGGGTTGCCAAAATGAAAAAACTTACGCTAAAAGACATGACAGAAAGTGAACAACGTGAAGTAAAAACCGAGTTGGACAGAGCACGCAAAAGCCACGGTCGCCCACTGACTAACGCCGAACAGAACAAAGTAAAAGATGAGGCTATTGAGCGCATAATGGCCTCCCGAGAAAAAATTGCCAAAGTAACACGTGCTGGACGTAAAGCTAATCGGGTACAACCCACTAATGCTACGTTTAGTTGGACAGCTTCCATCAGCACCCGACCACATCGTTGATAGTAAAAACCCTGCTGTTTGCGCCGCTCTTGAATCAATCAATACCAAGGATTCGAAGGCGCCCCACTCCAACAGGGTTGGTTTATTTCCGAGTTACTTGAAGTTAATGTCTTATAACCCTGATATTTCACTAAACAAGAAGCAGAAGTGGCAGTTAGTGTGACATTAGCGAGCGGTTCGTCTAAAGCAGGCTCAATCTGCTTTATCCACATATCAACATTCTTTTATTATGCCTCTACGAAAAAGCTTGTAGTTTAATAAAAAATTGCTGGCAAAGACGTTATCATTTTTACACTATAGGCCTAGGCGGTCATTCATCACTACAAAGGAGCTTTCGATGAAATTGTTCTACAAAGCCGGTGCGTGTTCACTGTCACCGCACATCGTGTTACGTGAAGCCGGATTGGATTTCACTGTGGAAAAGGTCGATTTGGCGAAGAAAATAACAGAAAGTGGAGCTGACTACTTAGCGATCAACCCGAAGGGACAAGTCCCGGCTTTGGTGCTTGACGATGGCAGTTTGCTCACCGAGGGTGTGGCAATTGTGCAATACTTGGCAGACCGCGTACCGGATCGTAACCTGATCCCAGCAGTGGGCACGCTTCCTCGCTATCACGCAATTGAGTGGTTGAACTATATCTCAACGGAATTGCATAAAGGGTTCAGTCCCTTGTTTAACCCGAAAACACCCGATGAATACAAGTCTATCGTTCGGGACAAACTAGAAAGTCAGTTCAGCTATCTGAATTCCGTTCTAGAGAAACAACATTATGTTCTAGATCAACGCTTTAGCGTTGCAGATGCTTATCTTTTCACCGTACTGCGTTGGGCACTGGCGATGCAGTTTGATCTCAATAAATATACGCACCTGCACGCCTACTTCGACCGCGTAGCTGCTCGCCCTGCGGTGCAAGCAACCCTGAGTGCAGAAGGTCTCAATTAATACACGCCTAAACGCGGGACCATAAAACCTCTGCAACCCGGCCTTAACGGCCGGTTTTTTAGCATTTTATCGCCTGAAACTTACTGTTTGGATTAACAATACAATCCTGGGCGGCAACAATCTGCAACTCATATTCGCCCATCGCCTGGGTAGTCAGCATGACGTCATACACAGCGGCAGTGACATGTTCCAATGCTTTATCTAGCGGCTCACCTTTAAGCAAGTCTACCAAGAGTAAACCACTGGTCAGATCACCTACTCCCACCGGCTGACGCGCGCCAAAATCAACTAATGGGCGGCTGATGTGCCAGGCATCATCAACCGTTACCAGCAACATTTCAAAGCTGTCCTGATTATAGCCCGCACGACTAAGATGTTTCACTAACACCACTTTAGGGCCTTTTAGCGTCAGCTCACGCGCCGCATCAATCGCTTGGTCAACATTGTGGATCTCACGCCCGCTCAGTTGTTCCAGCTCCAGTAGGTTTGGTGCCACCATATCGCTGCATGGTAACGCCTGTTGGCACAAAAACTCGGCCACCCCCGGCGCAACGATGCAGCCTTTTTCTGGGTGTCCCATGACGGGATCGCAAAAATACCAAGCATTGGGATTAGCCTGCTTGACCTGCCGTACTACCTCTAGAATATGGTCACCCTGTTCTGGCGAACCGATGTAGCCACTCAGCACAGCATCACACTCTTTTAATTTATCAATATTCGCTATGCCTTGTGCTATTTCAGTCAGGTGACTGGCTGGCATTACGCAACCGGTCCAATGGCCATATTGTGTATGATTAGAAAATTGCACCGTGTTTAACGGCCAGACGTTGACACCCATACGGCGCATAGGAAACTCTGCCGCACTGTTTCCTGCATGCCCAAACACCACATGTGATTGTATAGAGAGAATATTTTTCATCGAAACAGCCTAACCATAAATACAACAATAGGGGAAGAACATCCCCGACCGTCAAAAAATAAAGGGGCCTCTTTCGGCCCCTGCTTGTCAAAATTATGACTTCCAGTCGACCAGACAGTAATGTTTTTTACCGCGACGCAACAGCGTGTAACGACCAAAAAGACGATCACTGTCAGTGAACAGATATTCAGGATTCGATTGCTTTTCACCATTTACCGTCACTGCGTTGGACCCAATCATAGTTCGAGCCTGCCCACGTGAAGGCACCAACTCAGCATTGACCAGAGCCTGTTGCAGATCTGCATCGCCCTCTAGTTTGATGCTTGGCATGCCATCTTGTGCTAACTGCGCGAAGTCCGCCTCTGTCATTTCATGCAATGCGCCAGAGAATAGGCTTTCGGTGATACGCTTCGCAGCAGCAAGACCCTCTGCCCCATGCACCATTCCCGTCACTTCCTCAGCCAGTACATACTGCGCTCGAGGGGCTTTGCCACTGTTTTTATCTTCTTCTTCCAATGCATTAATCTCTTCCAAGCTCAGGAAGGTGAAGAATTTCAAGAAGCGATAAACATCAGCATCCGCGGTGTTGATCCAGAACTGGTAAAATTTATATGGGCTGGTTTTTTCTGGAGCCAACCAGACTGCACCGCCTTCAGTCTTACCAAACTTGGTGCCGTCTGCCTTGGTAATTAACGGAACGGTCAGGCCAAATACCTGTTTCTGGTGCATACGACGCGTGAGATCAATACCCGATGTGATGTTGCCCCATTGGTCAGAACCGCCGATCTGCAATTCCACCTGATGTCGGTTATAAAGTTCAGAGAAGTCAAAACCTTGCAACAGGTTGTAGGAAAACTCGGTAAAGGAGATCCCGGAATCGTCACGATTGAGACGCTGCTTCACCGCCTCCTTGTTGATCATCTGATTGACAGAGAAGTGTTTACCAATATCACGCAGGAAACTCAGCACGTTCATGTTACCAAACCAATCATAGTTATTGGCGGCAATGGCACTGTTAGCCCCACAATCAAAATCAAGGAACGGTGATACCTGCGTACGGATCTTCTCAACCCATTCGTTAACCGTTTCAGCTGTGTTCAGCTTGCGCTCCGCAGCCTTGAAGCTAGGATCGCCGATTAATCCGGTTGCACCTCCCACCAGAGCCACAGGCTTATGACCAGCAAGTTGAAAACGCTTCAGGCACAGCAATGGTACCAGATGGCCCAAATGCAAGCTGTCAGCGGTCGGATCAAAGCCGCAATACAGAGCAATTGGCCCTTGCGCCAGTCGCTCCGCTAACGCTGCCTCATCCGTCACCTGGGCCACCAAGCCACGCTCTTGCAATTGTTGAATCAGGTTGATGCTAGCCATCAATTTCTCCATGTATAAACGAATGCACCTTTGCCGGTACACGGCTTTCGCCCAATGGCGAAATAACAAATTTGAGATAGTGCATAGAATAAAGCGCCAGCAGTACCAGCGCTAGCGCTTAACGGAGATTTTCTATCTGTCAGGGTGCCAGTCGGTCAATTTTCCAGTCATTTCCATCACGCTGATAGAAAAAACGATCGTGCAAGCGGTGTTCCCCTCCCTGCCAAAATTCAACAGAATCAAATTTGACACGAAATCCCCCCCAGAAACTGGGCAGAGGTACTTCCCCCTGTTGAAATTTTTGCTTCAACTCGAAGAATTTGCTTTCAAGGATACCGCGCGCGGATATGCGTGACGATTGCTGGGAAACCCAAGCACCAATCTGGCTATCTTTAGGACGACTACTAAAATACTTCATCACTTCAAACGTGGATAAGCGCTCAGCCTGACCAAGAAAAGTCACCTGACGATCAAGCATATGCCATGGAAACAGCAAACTTATGTGCGGATTCTGTGCCAATTGCTGTGCCTTGCGGCTACCAAGGTTGGTGTAAAACACTAAGCCTTTATCGTCAAAATGCTTCAGTAATACGATGCGTTGGAAAGGCTGCCCATGCTCATCGACTGTCGCCACACACATGGCTGTGGGGTCAGCCAGATGCGCATCACATGCCTGCCTCAACCAGCGTTCAAACAAATCAAGGGGATTGGCGGTCAAATCGTTACGACGGAGACCACCTCGAGTATATTCACGACGTAGGTCCGCTACATCAAATTCATTATTTTCAGTCATCAGAATTATCAACCAATGGGTAAATTAACCTTTTCATTCTGCGCCTGTTGCATAAGGTTCTCAATTGCGTCTAACGCTATTAGGGAGGGGGTTATTTGGCCAGCACGCAGTCATTCATGATCGTTTTATCATTTCGTTCAAGGATCGCATGTTGCCCTGTTGTCCTTAAGCTATATTTACCATTGCTGTACTTTTCCCCCGATACAGAGGGTATCTGCTTAAGTTTCAATTGTTCACCATCCATAACCAGGCTGGCCGTTTTAGCTACACCATTGAAATCAATCGTTAGTGGAGTCGTACCACATTGATAATGGTACGTCTGATTTTCCTGCTGTGTAACATAATGACTGCAGCCAAACAACAACAAGGCAACAACGGTAATCAATATTTTATTCACGCCTTGATTCCTCAATATTAGCTTCATGTCTGCCGTCGCAGTATTAATTCTGAGGTAGAGGTAAAACCGGATAGATCCCGCCCAGCAAAGTTTCGCAACGGGCACCTGTTACAGAAGGCAAGTTGCCCGGTTGTCCAGAAAGCGTGCGAAATGCCAACCAAGCGAAGGCCAATGCTTCCATATCATCACCGCTTACTCCGAAGTTGTCTGTAGTCGAAACCTCAATACCTGGCAACAAAGCCGACAGCCGCGCCATCAGTAACGGATTACGTGCACCGCCGCCACATACCAGCAAACGCTCACATCCGCCCGCCAACAATACCTGCTCGCAAATCGTTGTCGCGGTCAATTCCACCAAGGTAGCCATTACATCTACAGCCTTTACTTGGGGTAAGCGCGATAACTGTGTTTCCAGCCAACTATTGTTAAAGTATTCGCGCCCGGTACTTTTTGGCGCGGGTAAGGCAAAATAGGGGTCTGACAACATCTGTTGCATTAACGGCAGACAAACACGTCCCTCCATTGCCCAAAGGCCATCTTTATCATACGGTTGTGCACGATGGCGCCATATCCAAGCATCCAGCAACATATTTCCCGGCCCGGTATCAAACCCACGAACCGGCAAACCAGGCAGCAATAAAGAAAGATTGGCTATCCCTCCTACATTCAGCACCATCCGTCTTTCAGTTGGATGAGCTAACAGTGCCTGATGAAATGCTGGAACCAGCGGTGCTCCCTGTCCACCATAGGCCATGTCGCGCCGGCGGAAATCGCCAACAGTGGTAATATTCGTCAAAGCAGCTATCCGGTTGTTGTCTCCCAATTGCATAGAGAAACGTGTTTCACCTTCGGGCTCATGCCAAACAGTTTGGCCGTGGCAGCCAATAGCTGTAATTTGATTGGACGGAACCCCCGTTTGCCTGAGCAACTCTAATACGGCTTCGCCAAACAGCGTACCCAGTTGCGCATCTAACCTTCCAACCGCGGAAAGTGAAGTTTGCTGCCCTTGGCACATTCCCAGGATATCGTTCTTAAGTTGTATTGGCATCGGATGGCTATAGCTAGCCTGCTGCGCCACCATACGACCATCAATTGCGGCAAGAACCACATCAACTCCATCCAGACTGGTGCCAGACATAACACCGATATAGCGACCTGATTTCATAGCAATATCCTTGACCTATGTGGGGTAACCATTACCTTCATTTAATAAACCAGAATCATGTGATTAACGCATGGATTATTTTATTTATTTAGCGCTTCGCATCAGGGGAACCTTGATTTTTCTCGTCACTATTCCAGCGCCAGTGGTGTTGGCTACGTGGCTCTCCGTAGTAGTTCCCGTCCTCTTTAGGGCCATTGCAGACAGTGTTCAAACTGTGTCACAACCGATTTACTACTCTGTGCCGTCTATCTGCAACTTGCGTATACATGTTGCTCATTGGCGGAGGAAGTAAGAAAATTCCCAAATAATGACGTTTATTTCTCCTCTACTCTGTTATAAACCTAAACCACCGTTTATTATCAGTTGAAGAGAAAAAAGTTATGTTATGCCTAGCAGTAAAATATGGTTTACCCGCTTAGGTTCAGTCATACTTGTTGAAACATTTTAATTTAACCCGATTTAGAGTGATTTCTCAGGTCGGGATTACTAACCGCAGGAGCTTTATATGATCAAGCGTTTTCTCGTCGTTGTTCTCGCCGGAATCACGCTGGCAGGATGTGCAGACCCTACAACGTCCGGTGATGTTTATTCAGCCGATCAGGCCAAACGTGTACAGACCGTCTCATTTGGTACCATTGTTTCTGTACGACCGGTACAAATTCAGGGCAATGACACGGCTAACACTATCGGCGCCATCGGTGGTGCAGTACTAGGGGGATTCTTAGGCAATACAGTCGGCGGTGGTACTGGACGTAGCTTGGCAACTGCAGCAGGTGCGGTAGCCGGTGGCGTAGTGGGTAACAGCATCGGTAGCGTTGCTGGTCGCACTAATGGCGTTGAACTTGAAATCAAAACCGATAATAAAGAAAACATTGCTGTGGTACAACGTGCTGGTAAAACCCAGTTCACCCCAGGTCAGCGTGTACGTATGGCTAAAGACGGTAGTACCATCACAGTATCTCCACTGTGATAGTTACCTGAATAATGCAGATCGGAGGCCTATGCCTCCGGTTTTTGTTTGTAATGTCCTAAATGTATAAAAAATTAGTTATTTTTCTTGCAGTTCAATAATGTTCTGTTCCAATCGGCCAATCAAGCCCACTAAAATACTTACCTCTTCCGTCGAGATCCCACTAAGAATTTCACTTCTTGTATCGTTGATCACACTATCGACTTCGTAAATAATAGGTTCAGCCGCTTTTGTCAGCTTTATACGTTTTGCGCGCCGATCATTAGGACAGATGTGGCGCGTAATCAAGCCTTTTTCCTCAAGCTGATCTAATGTACGAACGAGAGAAGGCTGCTCAATGCCTATCGCTTTTGCCAATTGGATCTGCGACTGATCGGGCGGTAATCGGTTGATAATGTGCAATGTTACCCAATGTGTTTGTGTCAATTCCAGCGGCTTGAGCCGATCATCGATTAACGCACGCCATACACGAACCAATCGTGCTAAATCTGAACCTAGTGTTGATTCCACTATCACCTCCTTTTAATTAGTATGCTGACATTATCCTCAGACATAGTCTGTGTCTCTTAATTAACCTGGATACCGTTGAAGACCCGAAAGCCTGTCGTCAGGCCGAAAGGTTACGTGCTATGTAGGCTGATGCCACTCCACAGCACCAAAAAGCAGATATTCGGGCAAATGCCCTGTCGACTAAGGTTCAGGGATACAGCTTGAAGCATTCTGAGTAAGTCATTTTAAAAATACAAATGTATATAATCCATATTGCAAGGACAGCCACCAAATCCATCTAATGTAGATTATTTTTCACTCTGAATACCTTAATATATTGGCTATTCATGTAATTGTTTTCACTATGGAGATGGCGGCAACCGATTTGAACCATGTTTGTGCCGTACCACAAGGTAAGCCATCACCGATAGGGCATTATTACAGCTTTAAGGGAAACAGAGACTAGGTAAGAAAGACACTTAAAAATTTTAGGTTTGGAACAACGGCATCACTGTACACCATGACTTAATGCACCAGAACCTATTTAACTGCGTCCATGTCTCTGGTATGAATACGCCTCTAGCACACTATTTGGAACAAGACGCACTGAATTTTATAGGCTTGAATTGGCGGTGCAACTCTCGGCTACAGCAATTGCAACATGTTATTTTGCCGCCGGATATAACCAGAACCCGCCAACTAGAGCAGGACGTAATTACTTGATTACGCCGCAAGCAAAGCGTTCACCGCCACCGCCCAACGGTTTCGGATGGTCGGAGTGGTTGTCCCCCCCGGCATGGACCATCAATGCCTTACCCTCTATTTCACTAATATTCTTCAACCTTGGTGCAAGGACGGGATAACTGGCCATACCGTCATTCATCACATAAATGGCGGGCAGATCGCCCAAATGCCCATCAGCATAAGGTCCTAAATGCTTACCGGTTTTCTGTGGATCTAAATGACCACCAGCCGACAATGCAGCAACGGCTTTACCCTCTTTCATTCCTGGTTCGCAACTGCCATTTTCGTGCACGTGAAAACCATGTAACCCACCAGGTAGTGATTTCAACTGCGGAGTAAACAGCAGGCCGTAAGGTGTTTCACTGATGGTAATCTTGCCGATGTTTTGTCTAATTCCCTGGGCAGTTACCAGATTCATTTCAACATCAACTGAAGCGGCCTGGACAACACCACAAGCCATCAAGCCTAATGCAGCACACAAATAGTTTTTCATCATTCATCTTCCTTGCGATGGATATAAGAGAAATTGCAGTATAGAGGGTGAATAAAATCTTCGCCATCGCGCTTCAAAGCACATCTGAAAAGTTTATTAATGCTGGAAGGAACCTATTCCAACGATCCGAGGCTCATGGCCTAACCTAAAATGAGGTGAGTTTCATCACGACTACCGAGCTCCCCAAGGCAGTATTTGGGGCCTCGTCTTTATATCTGCGCCAATCTGGCACAATGCTATGTTGCTTTTTCAGCCAAACCTCATGATTCACACTAGGCTGTGTCCCTTAACTGTACGCGAGCGCCGCTGGCGGTCATTTGCGCGCAGAGCAAGGCGTGAGCCGCGAGGTTGGATGGACCCAATAAACGGGGAACAACGCAGCAATGCACGCCAATGGCGTCAGCCCGTAGGGTCGCGCCCAAAAAGCCCATTCTCTGTGTTATCGGGCTTGAACAGAGGGCCACTCTGCCCTTCATCCTACGCCTTGATGATGGGCTTTTGGGGCTGCGACTGCACCACGGACAGTTAAGGGACACAGCCTAGATGACCATCAGGAAACACAAATTGCATCTTACGGCACATCATAACCCAATGCTGCTTTACGGATACGGAACCATTGTTGGCGGTTCAACACCAGCGATTGCGCCTTCAATGCCGAGCTCACACGCTCGATTTTGCCGGAGCCGATGATCGGTAATGGCGAAGACGGCAAACGCATAATCCATGCAAATACCACCTGCTCAATAGTTTCTGCACCAATCTCTTGCGCTACAGACTGAAGTTCATCCCGTAATGGTTGGAATTCTGAATCACTGAACAGCCGCCCGCCTCCCAGACAGGACCAGGCCATAGGTTTGATACGTAGCTGTTGGCATTGATCTAACGTACCGTCGAGGATTGCTGGTTGATGAATCGGTGAGATCTCCACCTGGTTGGTGACCAGAGAAAACGGCAAACGTGATTGCAACAATGTAAATTGAGCAGGGGTAAAGTTTGACACACCAAAATGACGTACTTTGCCACTTTTATGCAACGCTACAAAGGCCTCTGACACTTCATCAGCATCCATCAATGGGTCGGGCCGATGGATCAACAACAAATCCAGATAGTCGGTATGCAAGTGGGATAATGATTGTTCCGCACTATGCACAATATGATTACGATCGGTTATGTAATGCCCAATTGGATTACCTGGCTTAGCGGTAGTGGCAATACCGCACTTAGATACAAGCTCCATTCTTTGACGCAGCGAAGGCTTCAATCTGATTGCATCACCGAATGCTTTCTCACAGGCATAATCACCATAAATATCAGCATGGTCTGCCGTTGTTATACCCAGCTCGATATGTTGTTCGATAAACGTCAGCAACTTTTGCGGAGACATTCCCCACTCCAGCAAACGCCAATAACCACAAATCAGGCGCGAAAACTCAGGCCCCTGTGGTGCCAACTTAATACGATTAAGCATTTTGAAACCTCATGAGAGTATTTAGCGCAAGCATACACAAGCATTTAACAAGAGGGAAATGGTAGAGTGATTGAACATACTGTAGAGCCGTACAGATTAAAATAGCGAAGGCTGTTCTGGAGGTAATTCGTCTGGCGGCCGGTTAGCCCGCTGCAATCGAAGATAACGCTGGCGACAAAGGCGTAGCACATCGCGTTTTTGTGCGTCACTCATTTGCATCCAACCAAAACGTTCTCCACGACTACGTAAACAGCCACGGCAAAAACCACGTTCATCTGCCTGGCATATGCCACGGCATGGACTGGGAATGTCAAAAAATTCAAGTTGCTGCTCCACACATCCTCCTGAACACGACTTGCAGTTTTGCACTGGCAGCTGTGCGCCGCGGTGGTCATTGTTATTATAGGAGAAACGGCGAAATTATAATTACAATAAGTTAATTGAAGGTACCCCTGACTCTCCCCCTGCATTTACGCGGTGTCGTGACAAGCAAAAAACAACTTCTAGTTCATCCAGTTTGATAGTTGGCTTTTAACGACCTCAGGACGGGTGACATGTGGGCATATTACCGCGTTCTCCAGATGCAATTAAAAGACGGCGACAAACGAGTTAGTGCGTCTGGCCAAATTTTTTAATGTAGCATTGATTTAGACCGGTCGGTCTATTATAGTATTTTCCATGATGAAAAAACACGTGCACTGCAGCGGGGATACTCGCGAACATCTGCTCGCTACAGGCGAAGCTTTGAGCCTACGTCTTGGTTTTACCGGGATGGGCCTTAGTGAATTATTGACAACGGCAGGCGTTCCCAAGGGGTCGTTTTATCACTACTTCCGTTCAAAAGAAGCCTTTGGAGAAGCCATGTTGCAACGTTATTTCGAACGCTATAATGCCGAAATGCAAGCATTATTTAGTGATGAAACCACTAATGCACGTCAGCAATTGCTCAGTTATTACAGTCAGGCTATAAACTCTCACTGCCTTAGTGAGTGTCATAATGCATGCTTAGCGGTAAAACTTTCTGCCGAGGTCAGTGATCTGTCTGAACCTATGCGACATGCTTTAGAAACAGGGACTTCACGTATTATCAGCCATTTGCAGAATGCTATTCAACGCGGAATGGATGAAGGCTCACTGGTTACAAACATGCCTCCAACGGTTACCGCAGAAACACTCTACGCATTATGGCTTGGCGCATCACTGCGCGCCAAAATACGCCATTCAGTGGCACCACTTACCAGCGCGCTTGAAAGTATCGAGTTACTGTTACGCCCAACGCAGTCTTAATCACTTTTTTGTCTGAAAATACCATATTTTTTACTGTACTTGATTTATAGTCGACTGGTCTACTACAACAGGATGCATTATGAAGATTGAAACATTGTTCTCGCCACTAAAAGTTGGTCATGCAACATTACCAAACCGTATATTTATGGCGCCACTGACGCGTCTGCGCAGTATTGAGCCAGGAGATATCCCTACCCCCTTAATGGCAGAATATTATGCGCAGCGTGCCAGCGCAGGTTTGCTGATAACCGAAGCCACTCAAATTTCTTTTCAAGCGAAGGGCTATGCTGGAGCACCCGGCTTACATACTGATGAGCAAATCGCCGCATGGAAAAAAGTTACCCAAGCGGTTCATGAGAAAAAAGGACATATCGCCGTACAACTTTGGCATGTAGGTCGCATCTCTCATTCCAGCTTGCAACCAGACCGACAAGCTCCGGTAGCGCCTTCAGCGATCAATGCCGAAACACGCACTACCGTTCGTGATGAAACAGGAACCTGGGTCAGAGTGCCAACATCAACGCCCCGCGCGTTGGAAATCACAGAAATTGCAGGAATTATAAACGAATTCCGTCAAGCGGCAGCTAACTCTCGAGAAGCAGGCTTTGACTATGTTGAATTACACGCAGCGCATGGTTATTTATTGCATCAATTTATGTCACCAGCATCCAACCAACGAACCGACCAATACGGTGGCAGCATTGAAAATCGCACCCGTTTAACGCTGGAAGTGGTTGACGCTAGCATCGCCGAAATTGGCGCAGACCATGTTGGTATCCGTATTTCACCGTTGGGTCCATTTAATGGGCTCGATAACGGCGAAGACCAACAGGCTGCAGCACTTTATCTGATTGAAGAGTTGAATAAGCGCGGCATCGCGTTTTTGCATATTTCTGAACCTGATTGGGCTGGAGGCAAACCTTACTCTACAGCATTCCGCGATGCCGTTCGCGCGCACTTTAATGGTGTGATTATCGGTGCTGGGGCCTATACCGCAGAGAAAGCAGAGGATTTGATCCAAAAAGGCTTTATCGACGCAGTTGCCTTTGGTCGAACCTACATTGCCAATCCGGATTTAGTAGAGCGAATTAAGCAGAATGCACCGTTGAATGAGCCAAATCCAGAGACGTTCTATGGCGGCGATGCCAAAGGCTACACCGACTATCCAACTCTTTGAGGCATTTCACTCGTCAATCAAGCCGGGCTGAAATCCGGTTTGATAATACCGTAGTACCGCCAGATTATCAGTTGCGTTGAATTGCCTTATGCTGCAAGACTATACTGTTATCTGCAACAACTTATCGCCGTTAACCGCGGCCAGTCCAATCAGAGGGAATTATGCGCCTGCTCCATACCATGCTCCGTGTCGGTGACCTACAACGCTCCATCGACTTTTATACCAAAGTGTTAGGCATGCGTTTGCTTCGTACCAGTGAAAACACCGAGTACAAATACTCACTGGCATTCGTCGGTTATAGTGATGAAAGTGAAGGTTCAGTGATCGAGCTTACCTACAACTGGGGCGTAGACAGCTACGAGATGGGTTCAGCATTTGGCCATTTGGCTTTGGGTGTTGATAATGTTGCTACAACCTGCGACAACATTCGCAAAGTTGGCGGTAAAATAACCCGTGAGGCAGGCCCGGTTAAAGGTGGCACTACCGTGATTGCTTTTATTGAAGATCCTGATGGTTACAAAATTGAGTTGATCGAAAATAAACATGCTGGGCAAGGCCTCGGTAACTGAGACTCCTAAGGGGCGCGTCTAGCGCCCTTCTTTATTATCTCCGCTGCACTAAAGCAATAAATTTGTCATAATAAACACTATGTTCGATTAAGATAAGAAACTGATGGCCGAGAAAAGTGATCTTAACGCCCTGAGTGGCCGCTTTCGTGGGTTTTATCCCGTTGTTATTGATGTAGAAACCGCAGGTTTTAATGCCAAAACGGACGCGCTATTGGAGATTGCCGCAATAACGCTGAAAATGGATGAGAATGGCTGGTTGCTTCAAGACGAAACCCTGCATTTCCATGTTGAGCCCTTTGAAGGTGCGATACTACAACCGGAAGCGTTGGCCTTTAATGGCATAGACCCACATAACCCACTGCGTGGAGCAGTTAGTGAATATGATGCATTACATGCAATTTTCAAGGCTGTGCGCAAAGGTATTAAAGATAAAGATTGCAACCGGGCAATAATCGTAGCGCACAATGCCAATTTTGATCACGGTTTTCTAATGGCGGCTGCAGAACGTGCGGGACTCAAGCGCAATCCATTCCACCCTTTCGCTACTTTTGACACTGCGGCACTGAGCGGATTAGTTTTAGGACAAACCGTATTGGCAAAAGCCTGTATCGCCGCGGGATTCCCTTTTGACAGCAGCCAAGCCCATTCCGCTCTTTATGATACGGAACAAACAGCTCTACTGTTTTGCGAGTTAGTAAACCGCTGGAAACGTCTTGGTGGATGGCCGTTAGCTGGCAGCCTAATAGACTGATCACGGCTATTTACATGTGTATTTCGTATCTTAAGTGTGAAATATGCTGAGTGAAAATTGTGCGGCACCGTTATCAATACCGCACAATTTTATTCAGGGAACCTTTCTTCATTAAGGATCAAGGCTGTTGATCTTCCTGATTTTTATATTTTTCAGCCGTCTCTTTAATCAACTGTTGTAGTTCACCACGCTGATACATTTCAATGATAATATCGCACCCACCAACCAATTCGCCATCTACCCATAGTTGAGGGAAAGTAGGCCAATTGGCGTATTTTGGTAACTCAGCGCGAATATCCGGGTTTTGTAAAATATCAACATAGGCGAAACGTTCACCACAAGCTGAAAGTGTTTGAACCGCCTGTGCGGAGAAACCGCAATTTGGTAACTTAGGTGAGCCTTTCATATACAGCAGGATCGGGTTGGTTGAAATCTGCTGCTGGATTTTTTCAATCGTTTTCATTCATTGCTTCCTCAAAACCACATCATGGCTAAAACATGCATCATATTGACTTATTGTAGCTGTAGGTAGAGGGCAAGAAAACACCATCTTTTGAAGGGGTATCTTTTTGTTACAGATACGTTGCGAAAAACACATCTATACCCAAAATAATTCGAGTTGCTTGTAGGCAACAAGATCGCGAGTCGCCAAGAGCATAGCCCACTATGCGACTGGTGCGAACGGACATAGCCAACACCCAAGCAACTTGAAGTATGACGAGTATAACCGGCTAAAAGATAGACTCGGAATAACATTGTTAACTCTAACATATCACTATTATATTCTGACCTTTACAAGACAATTAATAATAAAAAGAATGCCCCTATTAGTGATATCCAACTCATCATTTGATTGATTTTATAATAAAATTTAATCTCATTAACGTTTTCTCACAATATGGATTAATATTTACAAGTTAAGTTCTGTTTTATATGGCGAATTTAAGGAATACTGTCTTTCATTCAATATATGTTTCGGGGTCAAGGTTGGTAACATCAACATGCGGTTAATTATCACGCTTTTTGTACTCTTTTTCGCACAGCTATTCTTTAACCTGGCACATGCTGCGCCAAAAGCACATGTTTCTGCTGAGCAGCCTAGAAGCCATGTCAATGATACCAAGCCAAATGAACGCAAAAGAAAGAAAGTGGATAAAAGCAGCAAGAAGGTGAAGATGATACCCCCGCATAAAACGGCAAAAACAAAAAAGCTGGCAGTGAAAGCAAACAAGAAAACCAACAGCGTAAAATCAAAAACCAAAACGAGCCAAACTAGCAAAGTTAAACCCAACCCGCCGAAAAAAGAGCATAAAAAAGCTTATGGACGCCATCGTACAAGGGGATTTACCACCAAGAAAATGGCAGTACATGATAAAACGTTGAAACTAACTCCAGCACACAAAAAGCGTTTTCAACATGCCAAGCAAACTGCGTTGACAAAGCTGATGCACCAAATGGGCAAGCCTTATCGTTGGGGCGGTACTTCTCCTACCACTGGGTTCGATTGTAGTGGCCTGATTTATTACGCCTACAAAGACGTGGTTAAAATCAAAATACCTCGTACCGCTAACGAAATGTACCATCTGCGAGATGCAGCACCGGTCAAACGAAGTGAGCTAGAAAAGGGTGACTTGGTCTTTTTTCGTATCAACAACCGCGGCACTGCCGATCATGTTGGTGTTTATCTCGGGGACGGTAAATTTATCCAGTCTCCCCGAACTGGCGAAGAAATACGCATCAGTCAATTGGATAATAACTATTGGCAAAACCATTACATAGGTGCTCGCCGCGTAGTCACACCTACAACCATTCGTTGACATTTATACCCAAAATAATTCGAGTTGCATGTAGGTGGCAAGTCTGAGAGTCGCCAAGAGCATAGCTCACTCTATGACGGGTGTGAACGGACGCAGCCAACACCCATGCAACTTGAAGAATGAAGAGTATATACGACTGAGTTTAAGGCTCAGCCAGGATGTCTCCCCTTGCCCACACTTTAGACAATTAACTGATTTGCACGCTTTGGACCTTTTTTTCAGGTAGGAAGTTGTTAAGATTGATAACCACAGAATAACTATAACAACTCAGTTTCCTCCCTCAGCTAATGGGCTGGCGGTATCGGAAGAGAAGAAAAGTGCTGTATAAAAAGGAGAAAGCAATGTCGTTTGAATTACCTGCATTACCGTATGAGAAAAATGCCCTTGAACCGCATATTTCTGCAGAAACGCTGGAATACCATTATGGTAAGCACCATAACACCTACGTGGTTAACTTGAATAATCTGGTGAAAGGCAGCGAGTTTGAAGGCAAGTCTCTAGTCGATATCATCAAGACCTCTAGCGGTGGCGTGTTTAATAACGCTGCGCAAGTATGGAATCACACATTCTACTGGCACTGTCTGTCGCCTCAGGGGGGCAATGAACCAACTGGCGTTTTAGCTGAGGCGATCAATAAATCCTTCGGTTCTTTCGCTGCTTTCAAAGAACAATTCACCGATGCAGCAGTGAAAAACTTTGGAGCAGGATGGACTTGGCTGGTGAAAAAACCTAATGGATCACTTGCGATCGTTAATACCTCAAACGCAGCGACCCCACTCACCAGTGAAGACAAACCTCTGTTAACCGTTGATGTTTGGGAACATGCTTATTATATCGACTACCGCAATGCGCGCCCAAAATACCTGGAAAACTTTTGGGCATTGGTTAACTGGTCATTCGCGGAACAAAATCTGACCCAATAGCAGATAGATGAACAAGTAAGCTCCCCCCGGCAAAGCCGGGGGTTTTTCATATGTGCCTATTAGCCTCTCTTGCCAGCCGCGCCCTAACAGACGCACTGTGATCTGACATTTGCATTTATGGATTACTTACAGCCCGTAACGCTTCTTGATGTAACCGTGGCGCTTCACTGACTCTCACCAGTATCGGACGCGATGTTGAGCCGTATTGTTCATTCAAAACAGCAAAACAATACTCAGATCCAAAACGAATTTTTGGATACACTTGCCTAAGCCATTAATGCCAAGACTAAAGTGACTATCGTAACCGACGCCGATTTTCAAAATACCTGGTTTAGCCATATTAACTCGTTAGGCTGGGATTTTATCGGTAGAGTGAGAGAACAGATCTTGCTACGGCTCGATATAACAAGTGATATCTGGTTGAAAAAATTGGAATTAATGGCCATATGCCACCTATCACCCTGCGTTTCTCTCCCTAGAAAACCTGCCTTCGGTGTTTAGGTGCAAAAACCATGTGATATTTACAGTTCCATCGGTTATGCGCTAAGCCCATTTTCGTCCCCCATTGGACCCCTTTTGATTTCTTGTTTAACTTTTGCAATTGCCAAACCGCAAGGTGTTTTAACAAATTGAAAGGGGGTCTTTATAATCGGCTTAAGGCTGAAAGCTTTACGACCCCCAGCCTAGCTCTGGGGGTTTTCTATAGAAAATAGCAAAGGTGCAACATATTGCACTTTTTATAATTTAAATCAGTTAGATACAGCAATGAGACCAAAGATGATAATCACTGCCAACGCACATACCGTAGTAAACAATGACATTTTCAAATTCGTATCCATAACGTAATTCCCTTGCAGATTTGTGCTCTCAAGCATAAAAGCCACACAATTAATACGTCAACTCATTTTCCTACAGTTCGTGATTAAAATCTTGTTATCATTTGCCGTCTTATAATACCGATTAGCTCTTCCACTTTTCATAAATATGCGACAAAATCCGCAGTTCACAACTGCGTACCCCAAGATGCCCCCTCCTGCTATAGGATCTTACGGCTTCAGCACTAAAAATCCCGTTTTTGCTTATCAGGGGATAAAATTTACGCAGGCAAACGATTAACATCATACTTACATGCTGTAACATGTGAGTTCAGGAGTCATTCTTTATATGGCAACGATTAAAGATGTGGCCAAGCGCGCTGGCGTTTCCACCACCACCGTTTCGCACGTCATTAATAAAACGCGTTTCGTCGCCGAAGAGACAAAAGCGGCCGTTTGGGCAGCCATTAAACAACTACACTATTCGCCCAGCGCCGTTGCCCGCAGCCTGAAAGTTAACCACACTAAATCGATCGGTCTGCTTGCAACATCAAGCGAAGCACCCTACTTTGCTGAGGTGATCGAAGCTGTTGAAAACAGTTGCTATAGTAAAGGTTATACTTTGATCTTGTGTAACTCACATAATAACCTCGATAAACAACAGGCCTACCTTGCAATGTTGGCGCAAAAGCGCGTCGACGGTCTGCTGGTTATGTGCTCAGAGTACCCAGAAAAGTTGCTGGGTATGTTGGAGGATTACCGAAATATTCCCATGGTGGTTATGGACTGGGGAGCTGCTCGTGGTGATTTTACCGATACAATTATCGATAATGCCTTTGAGGGTGGCTATCTGGCTGGTCGTTATCTTATCGAACGTGGTCATCGCGATATTGGTGCCATTCCCGGCCAGTTATCGCGCAATACCGGTGGTGGCCGTCATCACGGTTTCCTTAAAGCGCTGCAGGAAGCCAATATTGAGATCCGCGAAGAATGGATCGTTCAGGGTGATTTTGAACCTGAGTCCGGTTATAAGGCCATGTACAAAATATTGTCGCAAAAGCATCGCCCCACAGCCATATTTTGCGGTGGAGACATTATGGCTATGGGTGCAATTTGTGCTGCAGACGAATTGGGGCTTCGTGTACCGCAAGACATCTCAGTGATCGGTTACGACAACGTCCGAAATGCACGCTATTTTACCCCAGCATTAACCACTATCCACCAGCCTAAAGAACGTCTGGGAGAAATGGCTTTCACGATGTTGCTGGATCGTATTATCAGTAAACGTGAAGAATCTCAGGTCATTGAAGTCCATCCAAAACTGATAGAACGCCGTTCGGTGGCTGATGGGCCTTTCATCGATTATCGCCGCTAGCATGTCCCCCTTGATTAGACACAAACCAAAACGTGAGCTGCACAGTTTTATGAGCCCAACACGTACTATGATGGCCACAGCGCGGGAGGCAAGGACTCGACCACGCGGCACGCTTCCCTCTGTGGCTTGATGAGGGCTGCGACGCCCCACAGACATATAGCCTAATAATTGTTATCGGAGGCTTTCGAGACACCGGATACGCCTTCGTTCAACCACTCCTGATTAAGCGTTTCACTGTCTCCCAGATAATCTAATAACCAGGTCATTACTGGTGACTGCGCATTTTGCTGCCATGTCAGGCAACAGGCGCTAGGGGGGAATGCTTCTTGCAGTTGCAGAACAACCAGTTCACCACTTTGTACCCATGGCAGTACACAATGCGCGGGTGCCATTCCCACACATAATCCATTACGCAGACAATCCACAGCAGAAGCCCAGTCCGGCACGGTAAGGCGTCGTTGGTTATCCAGCGCCCAAGTTACACGTTTCGGCAAATTTCGTGACGTATCCTCGAGCAATAGTGAGGGATAAGGCCGCAGCTGATCGTTACTCAGTGTGCCCTTTAGCCCCGCTAAGGGATGGGTTGCATTTGCCACACACAACCAATTCACAAAGCCCATATCGCGAAAAGCAAAACCCCCACCAACCGGCACTGCTCGTGTTGCACCGATAGCCATCTCTGCGCGCCCATCAGCCAGTGCATCCCATACGCCATTAAACACCTCGTGTTGCACAATCAATTCAACATCCGAAAAATGACGATAAAAATCAGTGATTAACTGACGACTACGCTGTGGTTTTACAATAAGGTCGACCGCAATTCTTAACTGCCCGCGCCAACCGTTGGCAACTTGCTGGCACTGACGCCGGGTATCAAGCATTTTTTTGACAACCTTCCGGGCCTCTTTGATAAACAGGGCACCAGCAGGGGTCAATACAACATCACGATGACGGCGTTCAAAAAGGGACACAGCCAGCCATTGCTCCAACTGACGCACCGTATAACTTATTGCAGAAGGAACTCGATGAAGCTCTTGTGCAGCCGCACTGAAGCTACCCGTTCGCGCAACAGCATCTACGACATCAAGCGAGTATTCTGACCACATGATTTGCCTTCAAATTTTTTAACAACACCTTGCAAATATTACCGTTTCACAAGCAAAGATCCAGCCGAGTACACTTGCGGACGCTAAAACCTGCGACAATAAAAATTTAACGAGAAAAGCATGCGAAACTTTGGATTTATGTTTTACCTTGCAGGACTGAGTATGTTGGGGTACTTAGCAACCGATATGTATCTACCAGCCTTCGGCGCTATGCAGCAGGATTTGCAAATTTCCGCAGGCGCAATCAGCGCCAGCTTGAGTATTTTCCTTGCTGGTTTTGCTTTTGCCCAACTGCTTTGGGGCCCGCTATCCGATTATCTAGGCCGCAAACCGGTACTCTTGCTCGGCCTGACACTCTTTGCGTTTGGCTGTTTGGGCATGCTATGGGTGCAAAACGGAACACAACTGTGGTCTTTACGTTTTCTACAGGCAATTGGCGTATGTTCAGCCGCGGTGACCTGGCAAGCCATCGTAGTAGATCGTTATCGTGAAGGTAAGGCAAACCGTGTTTTTGCTTCCATTATGCCACTGGTCGCCCTTTCTCCCGCATTAGCCCCCTTGTTGGGTGCCTGGCTGCTCAATCACATGGGATGGCGGGCTATCTTTGCCGTACTGCTTGGCATAACGGCATTACTGCTCATTCCCACTCTATTGCTAAAAGATACCAGAATTGTGCCTTCAGCGGACAAAAAGGCCGGGGTGAGCTTTTTGCAGATTTTGAGATCCCCGATGTTCAGTGGCAACGTTATGGTCTTTGCCGCCTGCTCTGCCGGTTTTTTTGCCTGGCTGACCGGGTCACCCTTTATTCTCGGCAACATGGGATATAGCCCAAATGATATTGGTTTAAGCTATGTCCCACAGACTTTGGCTTTTTTGTTAGGGGGTTACAGTTGTCGGAGTGCATTAAGCCATATTTCTGGCAAAACACTGCTGCCTTGGCTGTTGTTAGCTTATGCCATCAGCATGGTCGCTCTCTATCTGGTCGCTACCCTGAGCAAACCAACACTGACAGCTTTGCTGATCCCTTTTTGCTTCATGGCATTAGTTAATGGTGCTAGCTACCCGATTCTGGTAGCAAATGCCTTAATGCCATTCCCGGAAAGCAGTGGTAAAGCAGCTGCCTTACAGAATACGCTGCAACTGGGAGGGTGTTTTATTGCCAGCATGTTAGTATCAGCCTTCATCACCCAGCCACTATTGGCTACAGTAAGCGTGATGGTTGGTACCGTATTTTTTGCAGCTTTTGGGTATATTATGCAACTCAGAGAGAGCTCGAATAAAAAACAGCCTACCAAGCAGAAATTATTATAAATAATAAGTTAACGGGAATGCTGGCAGGGTGCAATTTGCTATTGAGTCTGTGTCTCGGCAAGCCTATACTCGAAAGAGCTTCTAAAAATAACATTTCTCATAAACTTTTATCACAAGTAATTATTGTTTACACGAACGGAATCATACTCTTTTAAGGAATTATTTACCTACGCTGATGCGTAGAGAACCTCTTAAATTTCCTCTGGTTAAAGTCGAACATCAGACGCTACGGCAAGTTGCCGTAGGTATATGTATGCGCTTGTAAAAGTCCTCTGAGCATTTTTACGAGTTCATAAGTCAGAAGAAGGTGATGGAGAAACTATGAGTTCATCGTGTATAGAAGATCTGAGCATTCAAGACAACCAGTGGTATCGTATCGCGCATGAAATGCTCAACATGGCCGATATTGAAATCAATGGTTCACGTCCTTTCGATATTCAGATTTACAATCCAAATTTTTTCAAACGTGTATTACAACAAGGCTCGTTAGGGCTTGGCGAAAGTTATATGGATGGCTGGTGGGAGTGTGAACGACTGGATATCTTCTTTCAGCGAATTCTCAGTGCTGGGCTTGAAAAGAAACTTCCTAATCATCTGAAAGACATACTGCGCATTGCTGTAGCTCGTCTGACCAATCTACAGTCCAAGAAACGCGCTTGGATTGTTGGTAAAGAACATTATGATCTCGGAAACGATCTTTTTACCTTACTGCTTGACCGTTATATGCAGTATTCCTGTGGCTATTGGAAAACGGCCACTACTCTGGAAGAAGCGCAGGAAGCCAAGTTGCGGATGATCTGCGAAAAGCTGGGTCTTCGTCCAGGTATGAGAGTATTGGATATCGGCTGCGGCTGGGGAGGTCTATCCGCCTTTGCTGCAAGAAACTACGGTGTCTCCATGGTGGGTGTAACCATATCCGCAGAACAACAGAAACTGGCGCAAGCACGTTGCGAAGGATTGGACGTGGAGATCCTGCTACAAGATTACCGCGATCTGAACCAACAGTTTGACCGCATTGTTTCCGTTGGTATGTTCGAGCATGTCGGCCCTAAAAATTACCATACCTATTTCAACGTCGTTAGGCGCAATTTGAAGCCTGATGGACTTTTCCTATTACATACGATCGGTTCAAATCGGACAGATATGAATGTGGATCCATGGATCAACAAATATATCTTCCCGAATGGTTGCTTACCTTCTGTTAAGCATATTGCGCAAGCTAGCGAACGCTACTTTGTGATGGAAGATTGGCATAACTTTGGCGCTGACTACGATCGCACCCTGATGGCTTGGCATGAAAGATTCAAGCAAAGCTGGTCAAAACTGACAGCAAATTACTCCGAACGTTTCGGAAGGATGTTCAGCTATTACCTTAACTCCTGCGCTGGTGCATTCCGTGCGCGTGATATACAACTCTGGCAAATCGTGTTCAGCCCGGAAGGCGTAGAAGGAGGGATCCGTGTTCCTCGTTGAGTACGAATCCTTAATTCATCACTAAATTAGCCAACATAAGCCGCAAACGCGCAAATAAGATTGCGGCTTTTTTATCAAAACGCGCCAATAAAAACATCAGCCGTTTGGTATTTAAACTTTCGGCACTGATACGACATCCTCAGCAATTGCCGCTTCACGACTGGCCAATACGCGCTCAACGGTATCAACCACTGCCTGGGTTTGTGGGTCGATTTCGATATTGACTTTATCGCCAAGACGTTTTTTACCTAGTGTCGTGCGCTGAACGGTTTCCGGGATCAAATGGACACAGAAACGGTTATTAATTACCTCACCGATTGTCAAACTAATACCGTCTATGCCAATGAACCCTTTATGCAAAATATATTTCATCAGATCTACATTTGGCATTCGCAACCATATCTGACGGTTATTTTCTGAAGTATAAATTTTGGCAATTTCTGCTGTACCGATGATATGACCGGACATCAAATGACCACCAATTTCATCACTGAACTTAGCAGCTCTCTCAATGTTAACGACATCCCCTGCGGCAAGTTCGCCAAGATTGGTTAACCTCAACGTTTCTTTGATCAGATCAAAACTGACACGATTGCCCGCTATCGCCGTAACGGTAAGGCAACAGCCATTATGGGATACAGAAGCCCCTAACTCTAAACCCGATAGCAGGTCATCAGGCATTTCAATAATGTGAGTGCGAAAATTAGGTTTTTCATCAACGGCAACCAGCGGAGCGATGCCTTGTACGATACCGGTAAACATGTTGGCCTCTTCTTTTGAATAAGTTCAATTCACTGAGCGCAGTTTGCCCCAGTTGAGGCAGAAAACCAAATTCACAATAGTAAAAAAACACACTTGCACATTTGCTGTAACCCGCAAACTTCAGTCTCTAATCAATCCATAAAAGAGTAACGTATCTGCCGGTCACTGTGTTAAACAACGTAATCAGTATGCAGAGACTTTGACTCAAGAATCGATGGCGCATAACACCATGTGCGTCGCAGTGATAGCGTTTGAATAAAACAAGCATATACCCTAAATAACCAGAGTTACACGAAGGCTAAAAACTCATGAGCCAGCAGCAGCATCGATGACTTTATGCTCGGGCAGAACAAACTCGGATATTATATAATCACAACATTTGCTTAACGACACTGAGCAGGTACAATCTTTTTGACGATTTCCGCTTTTTCTTGCTGCGCTTGCTTTGATAGCAACAGCCTTCCTCAGTAAATAATGATAAAAAGGTGTAATACGTGCAGAAGTACTTCATTGAGGCGCGTAGTTTATTGGCCCTCGCGATCCCAGTGATCATCGCGCAAATATCTCAAACCGCAATGGGTGTGGTCGATACCATTATGGCGGGAGCATATAGCGCTACAGATATGGCAGCGGTTGCTGTAGGAACATCAATCTGGCTGCCTGCTATTTTGTTTGGCCATGGTTTGTTGCTGGCCCTAACACCGGTAATTGCACAACTTAACGGAGCTGGACGCCGTGACCGTATTGCTCACCAAGTGCGTCAGGGTTTCTGGTTAGCATCTGGCGTTTCGGTATTAATTCTTGTGGTGATCTATAACAGCAAGTTTGTCATCGATATGATGCATAACATCGACCCAGCGTTGGCTGATAAAGCCGTGGGCTATCTACGTGCCATTATGTGGGGGGCACCAGGGTACCTATTCTTTCAGGTGGTACGTAACCAGTGTGAGGGTTTATCAAAAACCAAGCCAGGTATGGTAATTGGTTTTATTGGCCTGCTCGTCAATATTCCGATCAACTACATTTTCATCTACGGCAAACTAGGTATGCCGGAGCTTGGCGGGATCGGATGTGGCGTTGCCACCGGTAGCGTTTATTGGATTATGTTCCTGATGATGCGTTGGTACGCGAAACATGCACCAGGACAGCGTGATATCAAATTGGCAGCAGGTGCGCGCCGTAGCCCAGATTGGCAAGTCTTAAAACGTTTGATCGGGATTGGCATGCCGGTAGCGCTGGCATTGTTCTTTGAAGTCACCCTATTTGCCGTTGTTGCGTTACTGGTTTCACCACTTGGAATTGTATCAGTAGCAGGGCACCAGATTGCGCTGAATTTCAGTTCATTAATGTTCGTTTTGCCCCTGTCATTGGGTGTTGGAGCAACCATTCGGGTTGGGCACCGTCTCGGAGAACGTTCAGTCGAAGGCGCACGTGTCGCTGCCTATTCCGCAATTGCTGTAGGTATTGCTATGGCCAGTTGTTCCGCATTGTTTACTGCGGCATTCCGCCACCCAATAGCACTGCTTTACAACGACAGCCCTGAGGTGGTTGCTATGGCCTCACATCTAATGCTACTGGCCGCTATTTACCAAATTTCTGACTCTGTGCAAGTGATTGGTAGCGGTATCCTGAGAGGTTATAAGGACACTCGAGCGATCTTCTACATCACGTTCATCGCCTATTGGATACTTGGATTGCCAAGCGGCTATATGTTGGCATTGACGGACTATATTGTACCGGCTATGGGGCCAAGCGGCTTCTGGATTGGCTTTATTATCGGCCTAACCTTCGCAGCCCTTATGATGGCATTGCGCATGCGCTGGCTACAACGGCAACCCGCCGATATTATCTTGCGGCGCTCCACCCGCTAAACCTGCTCGCTGGTTTGGTTACTGCAAATCGGCGAGTTGGTCATCAAACTTTGCAGAAAAAACCACCTTACTGCACATAAGCTCAGCAATCACGTGAAATACCAAATAAAATTGTGTTTTTTCCCTTGCCAGCGAGCAGGTAGCTCGCTAATATTCGTCACCGCTGTCAGCCATGACAGGCAGGATATAGATGCGTCCGTAGCTCAGTTGGTTAGAGCACCACCTTGACATGGTGGGGGTCGATGGTTCGAGTCCATTCGGACGCACCAATTTCCTGAAGCAACTCAGTGCGTCCGTAGCTCAGTTGGTTAGAGCACCACCTTGACATGGTGGGGGTCGATGGTTCGAGTCCATTCGGACGCACCAATTCTCAGTTTTCAATCCCCTCCATACTTCAGACTCTTCTTTTTAGGTTCATATCAGATGGTATAAAAAACACGTATTTTATCAATACTATAAGTCCTCCGAGGTAACCTTAATGTTGGTATTTAAAGCAGAAAGCTTATTTGAAGATCTCGGCAACGGCACTGCCAGTCGCCAAGTGCGTGTAGATGATAATACTTGTGCCCGCGAGTTAACGTTCATGGCAGGGGCATTCGGTCAATTACGCAAGTTGCACCGTCCGCAGCAAGTATGTGTCATTTCTGGCGAGTTTGAATTTACTATTGGCAATGACATACATATTCTTGTCGCTGGGGAAAATAGGAATATTCCCGCAGCCACCCTATTTGGCTGTTTCTGTCTTGTTGAAGGTAGTCTGCTAGAAATCCCGCAAAATGCGTGACTCCCCGTTTTGGTGTTATAGTCGCCAGGCTGTTGCGACAATCGCTTACAGACGTTCCAATTGCGCAACAATGCCATACTAACGATTTCCATTTATGCCATATTTAACCTTGTCAAAATTAAACCTAATCATTACATAGCGGTTTTTTATTTTGTTTCCCGCTTTAGAGCCTTTATAATGCGCAACGTCTTTAAGTTGAATGGTTTCAGCCCTTGATCTGCGAAAACGCAACAACAAATTCTCATATATTCTTTGCACGCAGCACACCCACTTTAGGGCGCAGGCCGAATTTTTCAACACCATTTAGACCATGGTCGCCTATCCTTAACTATATTTTGCATTACCAGGCGCAGTTCAAATTCCTTACCGATGCTAAGACCTTCGGTACCGTTCTTTTCATTTTCCATTACAACTTGCAGAAAAAATCGTCATGAAAAAGACAAAAATTGTTTGTACCATCGGCCCTAAAACCGAGTCAGAAGAAATGCTGACCAACCTGCTTAACGCTGGCATGAACGTGATGCGCCTCAACTTCTCACATGGCGATTACGAAGAACACGGTAACCGCATCAAGAATATTCGCACCGTGATGACAAAAACTGGCAAAACTGCAGGTATCCTGCTGGATACCAAGGGTCCAGAAATTCGAACCATGAAATTGGAAGGTTCTGTAGATGCATCATTGGTCGCGGGCCAGACATTCACCTTCACGACCGATCAAAGCGTCATTGGCAACAAAGATCGTGTTGCAGTGACCTATTCTGGCTTTGCCTCTGACCTTAAAGTTGGCAATACGGTGCTGGTCGATGATGGCCTGATCGGCATGGAAGTCACCTCTATAACGGAAAACGAGGTGGTTTGTAAAGTATTGAACAACGGTGATTTGGGTGAGAACAAGGGTGTTAATCTGCCTGGTGTTTCCATCCAATTGCCAGCGCTGGCAGAGAAAGACAAACTTGACCTGATTTTCGGTTGCGAGCAGGGCGTGGACTTCATTGCTGCCTCTTTCATCCGTAAGCGTTCAGATGTGTTGGAAATTCGCGAGCATCTGAAGGCACACGGTGGTGAAAGCATCCAGATCATTTCTAAAATTGAAAACCAGGAAGGTCTGAATAATTTCGACGAAATCCTCGAGGCTTCCGATGGAATCATGGTCGCTCGTGGCGATCTGGGTGTGGAAATTCCAGTTGAAGAAGTGATCTTTGCACAGAAAATGATGATCGAGAAATGTAACCGCGCACGTAAAGTGGTTATCACCGCCACTCAAATGCTGGACTCGATGATCAAAAACCCTCGCCCTACCCGTGCGGAAGCTGGGGACGTAGCGAATGCCATTCTTGATGGCACAGACGCGGTTATGTTGTCTGGGGAAAGCGCCAAAGGTAAATACCCACTGGAGGCCGTGACCATTATGGCAACCATCTGTGAACGTACCGATCGCGTAATGCCTAGCCGCATTGATACACTAAACGATAGCCGCAAGCTGCGCATAACCGAAGCCGTCTGCCGTGGCGCGGTTGAAACAGCAGAAAAGCTGGATGCTCCGTTGATCGTTGTGGCCACCAGCGGTGGTAAATCAGCCAAATCCGTGCGTAAATACTTCCCTAACGCAATTATTTTGGCGCTGACCACCAACGAAGTCACCGCTCGTCAGTTGGTCCTGAGCAAAGGAGTCGTTACCAAAATAGTCAAAGAGATCGCTTCTACAGACGATTTCTACCGCATTGGCAAAGAAGCCGCATTGGCCAGTGGCCTTGCACAGAAAGGCGATGTCGTCGTGATGGTTTCTGGTGCACTGGTTCCGAGCGGTACGACCAATACAGCATCGGTTCATGTACTGTAATAAACAAACACCATAGCTATTCACTGTTCAAAACGTCGCCCTGCGGCGTTTTTTTGTTTCTTCAACCAGTTTTCCGATACCGCAATCGTTAACTGCTCATTATTTAGCTAATTCCAATTAAGAGTAGTCTCATGAAATCAGCCTGTTTTGCTTCGTTTTTTAACTATTTTGCAAAAGAAGATGCAAGTTTGAGCGAACGATCAAAATAAAGGGCACTAATACAAAAAATTATTCTCTTTCGAAAAAAGTTTGTGTAATACTTGTAACGCTACATGGAGATTAACTCAATCTAGAGGGTGTTATAATGAATCGTACTAAACTGGTACTGGGCGCGGTAATTCTGGCTTCAACTATGCTGGCTGGTTGCTCAAGCAACGCTAAAATTGATCAACTGTCTTCTGACGTTCAGACTCTGAACGCTAAAGTTGATCAGCTGAGCAACGACGTGAACGCAATCCGTTCTGACGTTCAAGCAGCTAAAGATGACGCAGCGCGCGCTAACCAGCGTTTGGACAACCAAGCTCACGCTTACAAAAAGTAAGATAGCTTAGGTTATTGAAAACGGTGCACAAAGTGCACCGTTTTTTTTGCAAGCAGTTTATAACCATCAATAGATGTTATTCAATGCCCCGCCTCTGCTAACGTTGCAACAAAGCCAAACACGATGCTAGCCCCCTACAAGCCAGTTTGATTTACAGAGCTGATAGGTGCAGCCCCATCAATAACCCCATTACCAATATTTTGAGGCGTTGAGTAAGGTACTGCATCCTCAACCGATGGCTCACCTACGCTAACAAGTACAGGCATGCCTGAACGCCTTACCATAGCGTTGTCGAACATGACTTTATCGGTTTCTATATCAGTCTCAAAAGCTTTTTGTGCTTTAGAAAGAGAAATGGGCATAGTCTGTGGGTCATCACTGGCAAGTCTCGATAATGGCTGGTGCACTTCTACATAGCGTTTACCGTCCGGCTCAACTGATACTTTCAGCGGCTGATTGATAATCTGTACCCTAGTTCCCTGTGGAACCTTATTGAACAGTGCTTCGATATCGTCAGGACGTAAACGGATACAACCAGAACTCACTCGCATCCCAATACCAAAATTTGCATTGGTCCCGTGGATCAGATATTCCCCCCGTCCCATAGCAAGACGCATAGCATATAACCCCATCGGATTGTCTGGGCCTGCGGGTACTACCGCAGGTAGTGTGACCCCTTGCGATTGGTAGCGCTTACGAATATTAGCAGTGGGTGTCCAGGTGGGATTGGCGACCTTCTGGCTAACTGAGGTTACCTTAAGTGGCGTATTCATGCCGGTCTGACCAATACCAATCGGGTAGACAACCACTTTATCTTCATCTTTTGGATAGTAGTACAAGCGCAGTTCAGCCAGATTGATGACTATGCCTTCACGCGGCGTATCTGGTAATAGCATCTGCGATGGGATCGTCAGTGCAGAACCGGGGGTAGGCAGATAAGGGTCAGTACCTGGGTTGGCTTCCAGCATCCCTAACAACCCAATTTTATGATCGGCAGCTATGGCTTCCAGCGAACGGCCATCATTCGGCACCTCATAGATTATATTCTCACCTATCAGGCTGCTGCCTGGCGGAGGCAAAGGGTATTCCGTCGCACTGACAGTTTGTGTCCCTATCAGTACAGCCGCGAATAACATCCCCACTAAAGTCAACGCATGTTTCATTGTTATCCCTATTCATATTTCAGTTTATTGCACGACCATCGGCACTTACGGTCAGGTAGATCCTGACATTTTCTCAACAATAGTAACAAGAACCAGGTCAAAGGCAATAAGTTGTCTAAAAATCAATATGTTATAACGCAATCAGCACGCATCACTGTCAATGACTAACTCGCTGAAATGCCAATAATTTGGTTTGAAAAACGGAAAATTTCAGTTCATTTGTAAAGGTTCACTGACAAATTTTTACCTGGCCATAGGCCGAGCGAACACAACATAAAGCGTACGTCGGCATTGATCATTACTTTATTTAAAATTATGATAATGATTATTATTATCATTAAATGGGTGTAGCTAAATGAATATTTCTATAAAAGCGTGGTTGCTGAGCAAAATTGATGAATACAAGTTTAGCCTACGTGATACCACAGTAGATTTTTATATGGCTGAAACCGCGTTAAGAAGACCTGAGTGTAACGTCAACCATCTAAGACATTACAACAACGTGAGCCTCACCCTAGCCAATTTGTGTCTGGAAAATGGCGATGACGAAAGTTACCTGCTCACACTTGGCAAACTGCATAACAGACTGATTCTCGAGATTAACAATTCTCAACGCTGCCAGCTATTCCGGATTCAAAGCTACCATTTTTCGCGTTACTCGTTGACACTGATTTGTCAGAAATATTCGATGGAAGGCGTGTGGGAAAAAGCGAATGCTCTACAACAAGATTTTGCAAAGCGAGTTCCCTTTCAACTATGAAAATCCCCACAGGTTAAGGGCTGCGGGGAAGTTCTATCATTCCAGCACAGCGGTAGTCAGCCGTGAAGTACAACAAAGACGATCTCGTTCGTCGAAAATCTCTATCTGCCAGACCTGATTGCGCCTGCCAATATGCAAGGCACGGCAAACACCGCGCACCTGCCCTTTGAATACTGCCCGAATATGATTAGCATTAATTTCTAATCCAACGATCTTTTGTTCCCCTTCGGTACACAGATAACCCGCCATTGAGCCCATCGACTCAGCCAATACGACAGAGGCACCGCCATGTAACAAACCAAAAGGTTGTGTAGTACGCTGATCAACGGGCATAACCGCTTCCAGATAGTCATCCGCCATGCAGGTGAATTGAATACCAACATGCCCAACCATACACCCTTCACCCGTTTGGTTAAGTTGCTCCAGCGTTGTTTCTCGTTTCCAAAGTTTCACACAATGATCTCCAGAAGAGCCTGCAGCGGATGCCGCACACCATTGCCTTCAACACGTTTCACCTGGCTACGGCAAGAATAACCGGTCGCCAGACAGCGTTGCCGAGGCAAGCGTTGCAGCGCCTGGTGCCAAGACAATTCATAAATACCCAGCGAATTTTGCTGGTTCTTGGCTTCATGACCGTAAGTTCCAGCCATGCCACAACAACCCACGCTAACATTTTCCATTTTTGCCCCAAAACGGGCAAAAATGGCGGCCCATTGCTGAGCACTAGTGGGTAGTGCAGTTGTTTCTGTGCAATGACCAAACAGATACCAAGTATCCCCTAAGGTAGGTTGTACCGCCCGTTTTTCCAGCAACGGTTGCAACCATTCGTGCACCAAATAGACCTGGAAATTACCACGTGAATCGCCAAGAATTTCCTGATACTCATCGCGGTAACACAGTACCAGCGCAGGATCTACTCCGACCATAGGCAGACCAAGCTTGGCCACTCGATTAAGGAAATCGGCTGTTTTCCGTGCCGTTTTGGCAAAACGTGTCAGGAATCCTTTAATGTGCTGTGCTTTCCCGTTTGGTGAGAATGGCAACACGACAGGCTTATAGCCTAACTTCTCCACCAACCGGACAAAGTCTGCTACCACTTGCGCGTCGTAATAGCTGGTAAACGGGTCTTGCACCACCAACACATACTGTGCGCGCTGCGCCTGACTGAGTGTTTCAAGCTGTTCAAGTGTCATATTAAAAGCACTATGCCCGGCCAATGTTTGACGTAGCGTCGGGCTAGAGAGCTGCGGTAAATCCACCATACCTATGCTGGCACGGCTCAATTCACGTACCCATGACTGCTTAAAGAAGAAATTGAATACTTTCGGCGCTTTCGCCATTAGCGGAGTGTAACTTTCCACGCCGGCAACCATATAGTCACGGACCGGGCGTAAATAACGAGTGTGATAGAGTTGCAGGAAGCGCGAACGGAACCCTGGTACATCGATCTTAATCGGACACTGGGTTGAACAAGCTTTGCAGGCAAGACAGCCCGACATCGCTTCTTTCACTTCATGTGAGAAGTCGTACTCCCCCTTGTTGGCACGCCAACTGTTTCGTGTTTTGGCGATCACCGTGCGGAAACTAAGGCGCTGCTGTGGCAGCTGCTTTTCCAGCTCGATAGGATCGACGCCTTGCTCTGCCAGCAATCGAAGCCACTCGCGTACCAGCGCCGCACGGCCTTTGGGCGAATGGATGCGATTTCCAGTAATTTTCATCGATGGGCACATTGGGCTACGGACATCGAAGTTAAAGCACAAGCCGTTGCCGTTACACTCCAACGCCCCACGGAAAGAGGTACGGGTGCCGAGAGGGATCCTGCGATCGAAGGTGCCTCGTTTCACCGCATCTACTTTCATCATTGGCGCATCAAGTCCCAATGGCGGGCAAATTTTACCTGGATTGAGACGATTGTGCGGATCAAACACCGCCTTTATTCGCCGCAGTTCCTCATACAGGGTTTCGCCAAAGAATGCCGGGCTGTATTCAGCACGAAAACCTTTACCGTGTTCCCCCCATAGCAAACCGCCGTATTTGGCCGTCAGAGCAACCACCTGATCGGAAAGTTGCTTCATCAGCACTTCCTGCTGCGGATCGCACATATCCAGCGCAGGGCGTACATGCAGCACGCCAGCATCAACGTGCCCAAACATGCCATAACTCAGGTTATGGCTATCAAGCAGTTGACGGAACTCAGTAATATAATCAGCCAAATGTTGAGGAGGCACACAGGTATCTTCAGCAAACGGGATCGGTTTGGCATGCCCTTTGGCATTGCCCAACAGCCCAACCGCTTTTTTACGCATTCCATAGATACGTTCAATAGCCCCAAGTTCACTACAAACCTGATAGCCAATCACCCCTGATTGTTGTGTGGCAATCAACTCATCCAGGCGTTCACAAAGGGAAGTCATTTGTGAGTCGATCAATGCTTCATCATCACCGGCAAATTCAACAATGTTCAGCCCGAGCATCTCTTTATTCGGCACATTGCTTAGTAATTCACTCACTGAATGCCAAACAATATCCTCACGCGCCAGATTGAGTACTTTTGAATCGATGGTTTCAACCGACAGTGCCTTGGCTTCTACCATGAATGGCGCATTACGCAGTGCAGAGTCGAAAGAGTCATATTTTACGTTAACCAGACGGCGCACTTTCGGCAATGGCGTAATATTGAGCCGTGCTTCGGTAATAAATGCCAAGGTCCCCTCAGCACCGGTGAGAATACGTGTCAGATCAAAATTTTTTAGATCGTCACTCAGTACATGGCGCAAATCATAACCGGTAAGGAACCGGTTGAGCTTGGGGAACCTCTCCAGGATCAGTGCCCGCTGATCGCGACAACGGTTAAGCACAGTATCGTAGATACGACCTTCAGGCGTATTTTCCCGCGCGATCGTTTCAGCTAATAGCGTTGGCATCGCGCGGGTATCGACGATATCCCCCCCCAGCAATACTGCACGCAGCCCAATAACATGATCAGAGGTTTTGCCATAAACCAGGGAACCTTGGCCAGATGCATCGGTATTAATCATGCCGCCAAGCGTGGCGCGATTACTGGTGGAAAGCTCTGGGGAGAAGAAATAGCCGAATGGCTGTAAATATTGGTTAAGCTGGTCTTTGATCACTCCGGCTTCAACCTTCACCCAGCCCTGTTCGACATTAATTTCCAGAATGCGGTTCATATAGCGTGACATATCAACCACGATGCCGCTATTCAGTGACTGGCCATTGGTACCGGTACCACCGCCTCTCGGGCTAAAGGTCAATGCCTTGAAACGTTCTTCATCAGCCAGGCGGGCAAGTAAAGCCACGTCGCCGGTTGAGCGTGGAAACACGACGGCTTCTGGCAAGAGCTGATAAATGCTGTTGTCCGTCGCCATGGTCAGGCGATCGGCATAACTGGTGGCAGTATCACCGCTGAATCCATTTTTTTTTAATGCTTCCAAAAAATCCAGCACCCGTTGAACAAGTCCAGGCGCCTGAGAAATCTGTGGGATCATTCGCTTTTTGACCCTGTCTGTCTCGCCTATTTACATAGGCGCTAAGTTTTTAATTGCTGCATCAGGCCCAAATTCAGACCCACCCGAGATAAACGTTGTTAAGTCAACACATTCACATTATCACAAAGTCGTGGTAACAGAACTGCCCTACAGTAAAACCTGCGTTCAACTGTGAAAATTGCTAAAAATCCTTCATGATGCCAACCTACAAAGAACTTAATTTTAATAGGATGAAAACATATCCATGATACAACCGGATCGCCGATACGATTTGCCCACAATTCTTTTTGGCGTGCTATTTATTGCCATCATGACCGTTGCCAGTTTTTGGGTTGTTCAACCCTTTATTCTTGGCTTTGCTTGGGCGGGCATGGTGGTAATTGCGACCTGGCCACTACTGATTAAGGTACAGCGTTTGCTTTGGGGGCGTCGCTCACTGGCCGTTCTGGCTATGACGCTTTTGCTGCTCCTGCTTTTTGTTCTGCCTATTGCGCTACTGATCAGTAGCGTCGTCGACAACAGTGCTCCCATTGTGACCTGGGTAAACGCGCCAGGGAAGATCCACATCCCTAACCTAGAATGGTTGCGGTCTATCCCGCTGATCGGAGACAGAGTTTTTAACAGCTATCATCTGTTAGTCAATACAGGTGGAGCTGCCTTGATCGCCAAAGTACAACCCTATTTCGGCCAGACAGCGACCTGGTTCGTCACCCAAGCAGCGCACATTGGCCGCTTCCTGATGCACTGTACGCTGATGTTGTTGTTCAGTGCTTTGCTGTATGCCCGTGGCGAACAGGTTGCTATGGCAATACGACATTTTGCGGTGCGTCTTGGCGCAGAGCGTGGTGATGCAGCTGTGGTACTTGGCGGGCAAGCGATTCGGGCAGTTGCTCTGGGAGTAGTAGTAACAGCATTAGTGCAATCCGTACTCGGGGGGATTGGCCTGGCTGTTTCCGGTATTCCTGCCGCTACCTTGCTAACCGTGCTGATGTTCGTTTTCTGCGTTGCACAATTAGGGCCGTTGCTGGTACTCATCCCGGCGATTATCTGGCTTTACTGGAGCGGTGACACTACCTGGGGCACTGTATTGTTAGTATGGAGCTGCGTAGTAGGCACACTGGACAACGTCCTGCGGCCTGCGCTGATCCGTATGGGTGCCGACTTGCCCTTGATTCTGATCTTGTCAGGCGTTATCGGAGGGTTGCTGGCATTTGGTATGATTGGTCTGTTTATCGGCCCGGTCGTGCTCGCTGTTTCCTACCGTTTGCTCAGCGCTTGGGTCAATGAAGCGCCTGTGCCAGATATCGATACAGAAGAAATAGCAAAAAATTCAGAACAAAATTAATCGAGCCCACAAGAGGGAGGGGTACGTTGGGGCCTCCAGGGAGGCCATCAGTCGTTTGCAGACGGCCTCTGCAAGTAGCGAGGCGTGCAACTCCCTCAATATATAGAAGAGCATCAGATGAGAACCGCTGGTTATTCTCTTCTTATGCAAAAGAATAAGTGAACTTAATACATTGGGTTTACCAAGCTCTTGGGTTCTCTCAGTTGCCGCCTACCAGCAACTTGAATGAACTGAAGTATAGAGATTTCCACCTGATAGTGAGCTGAACATCAGGACATCCTCTTTTTTCTTAAAATGACACAACCACAATCCATGCAGAGTAAACTATTCGAGTCTACAATTTTTAAAGACCCGTTAAAATCAAATTAGCTTGATGTATCTCTTTTCAGCAATTTTAATCTTGCGTAAGCGTTTGTTTGAAAGTCTAGGCTGTGTCCCTCAATTGCACGCTAGCACCGCTGAAGGTCATTTGCGTGCAGAGCAAGGCGTGAACCGCGAGCTTGGGTGGGCCAAATAAGCGGCGGACAACCCAGCAATGCACGCCAATGGCTTCAACCCAAAGGAGGCATTTTCTGTGTTGTCGCGTTTGAACAGAGGGCTATCTGCCCTTCACCCTCTGCCTTGATAACGGGCTTTTGGGTCTGCGACGGCACCACAGGCAATTTAGGGACACAGCCTAGCGTGGTATTAAACGACTTTAGTTCCTATTAATAAGAATGGGACAATAAGCATGAAAAAACGTCGCTTTTCAAAATCAAAGACCACGAAAAAAAACTTCAAAAAATCAAAACTATCTCTCTCATTAAGTTGGGTCAACATTGTTGCACAGGCTTTATTCCCGTTAGGTGTCGCATTTACGCCCGCTGTAATGGCAGAAACAATGGATAGAAAGCGTACAGCCTCACGAGGAGAACAGACGACAACAACCGCCGCCTCCCGCTTGGCTAATGTGCTCACCAGTAATGATGCCACACAATCTGCTGAAGACCTCGCCCGCGGAGCTGCTGCAAGCAAGGGAAATGAGGCCGTGCAGGAATGGTTAAATCAGTTTGGCAGTGCTAGAGTCCAATTGGCTCTTGACGATGAACTGGCTCTCAATGGTAGTCAAGTGGATGCACTCTTTGCCATTGAAGATACCCCAACCGCCCTGACCTTCAGTCAGTTAGGGCTTCACAGCGATACTGATGGCGAACTCACTCTGAACCTGGGATTGGGCAAGCGTCATTTTCTTGAAAACCAGATGTTCGGCTACAACCTGTTTCTCGACCGCGATATTCAGGGGCAACATTCCCGCGGCGGATTAGGCACCGAATATATGCGCGATAACCTGCGGCTCTCAATGAATACTTATTTATCCCTAGATGGTTGGATGAATTCTAAAAAACAGACGGGATACAATGAGAAAGCCGCCAGCGGCTTCGATGTACGTGCAGAGGCCTATATCCCTACGTTGCCTCAATTAGGCGGCAAATTGGCCTACGAACAATACTTTGGTGATGACGTCGGGCTGTTCGGCAAAGACAAACTCCAGACCAACCCTCATGCGATCACCGTTGGCGTAAATTATACCCCCATCCCGTTGGTAACATTTGGCGTTGACCACAAGCAAGGAACACAAGGAATGCAGGATACCCACTTCGATATTGCATTTAATTATTCCTTCGGTACACCGCTTTTAAAACAGATACAGTCCTCGAATGTAGCCGAAAAACGCAGCCTGGCTGGCAGCCGTTATGACATGGTCGATCGTAATAACGAAATGGTCTTGCAATACCAGGAACAAAGCTCTCTCAGCGTCTCATTGCCCCCAGTGCTGCAAGGAAACTCCGGGCAGATACTCTCATTACAGGTTAAAGCCACCAGCAAAAATGGGGTGTCATACTATGAATGGGATGACAGCCTATTGACCGCCGCCAACGGCAAAATTATTGGTAATGGGGATAGCTGGCAAATCACTCTGCCTGCTTACGTACCTGGTGGCGACAACCGCTACCCACTCAGTCTGGTGGTCTACGATAAGGCCGGAAACAAATCACGGTCTGCCCAGACGCAAATTCTAGTAACAGAATATCGGGCTGATAACGTGTAGACCACCTGAGAGGCTAACAGGCTCCACTGTACATGGACCACTATCAGCTACTTGCACCTCGAACGTTACAAACCTGCCCATAGCCTTTATCTGGCATTGCAGAATACGGCAGCATCTCTATATTCTTACCAACTTAGTCATTATGACTGAATACAATAACGTTACTGTGGTTACCACCACACGAAACGCAAAGGAAAAACATTGTTCAAAATATTCAACTCAGCCTGATTCCCTTTAGAGGGATATAATATTTAGCGAAGTTATGGCATTAACTTTTGAATGCAAAGTCATTTATTTTTTGAGTTAACCAAGATAAACCGCGTGAATTTATTTGCAGTCTACACACCAAAATGTATGGAAAACAGAATCATCTTAGATCAAAAAGATACCAGCAAAGGTTATAAAGCTCTAAGCATCTCAGATAATAAAAGTAGGCACTTATTTCAATAACCCCCAAAAAATCTACACATATAAAGAATATTCTTACAACTCAAAACTAAGTCTATCCTATCTTTCAAATACACGGTTGGCTAGGTCGCCCCCCCTACTTTAATACAGCAACTCAGAGTAACGGTAACGTAGAGATATATTTATTGGCCGAGTGACCTTGAGTTTACCTTCTGAGAAACTCAAGGTTTTTATAAAAAACAGTGTGTTAATGTAAAAAAGCTCAACACACAATTTTTCCCTGACACATGCAGAGTGAGTTAATTGAGTCTATACTTTCAAGCATGCTTGAATTAATTACAATGAGTATGATTTCAGCCACTCGAATCGAGCTTCAGGCATTGTTGGGATATCTAATGTGGTATTAAATGACCCTAGTTCCTGTTAATAACAAATAGGACAATAAAAATGAAAAAACGTCGTTTTCAAAAAGCTAAAGACGCACTGGTATCCTTCAAAAAATCCAAATTCACCAGAAAAAACTTCAGAAAATCCAAAGTGTCCGTTTCATTAGCCTGGGCCAATATTGTCACACAGGCTCTGTTCCCGTTAGGGGTCGCATTTACGCCCGCTGTCATGGCCGAAACAACCGATAGAAAACGCATGGCCTCACGTGGAGAACAGGCAACGGCAACCGCCGCCTCTCGCCTAGCTAACGTACTCACCAGCAACGATGCCACACAATCAGCGGAAAACCTCGCCCGGGGGGTCGCGACCAGCAAGGGCAATGAAGCCGTGCAAGAATGGTTGAATCAATTCGGCAGTGCCAAAGTCCAGCTGGACCTCGACAATGACCTAGCGCTCAACGGCAGCCAGGTAGATGCGCTTTTTGCCCTCGAAGATACCCCAAGCGCCCTGACCTTCAGCCAGTTGGGGCTTCGCAGCGATGCGGATGGCGACCTCACCCTGAACCTGGGGGTTGGGAAACGTCATTTCCTTGACACCCAGATGTTCGGCTATAACCTGTTTCTCGACCGCGATATTCAGGGGCAGCATTCCCGCGGGGGGTTAGGGGCCGAATATATGCGCGATAACCTGCGGCTCTCAACCAACACCTATTTGGCTCTGGATGGCTGGAAGGATTCTAAAAACCTCGCCGGATACAATGAAAAAGCCGCCAGCGGTTTTGACGTACGTGCCGAAGGTTACATTCCCGCACTGCCCCAATTGGGCGCAAAAGTGGCCTACGAACAGTATTTTGGTGGGAATGTCGGGCTGTTTGGCAAAGACAAACTCCAGTCTAATCCGCATGCCATAAGTTTTGGCGTCAACTACACCCCCATCCCGTTGGTGACATTCGGCGTTGACCATAAACAAGGCACTCAAGGGATGCAGGACACCCAATTCAATCTTGCCTTTAATTATGCCTTCGGCACGGCATTCTCAAAACAGATTCAGGCCTCGAATGTGGCGGCCAAACGCAGCCTGGCAGGGAGCCGTTATGATCTGGTCGATCGTAATAACGAAATCGTGTTGCAGTATCAGGAACAAATCCAACTCAGCGTCTCATTGCCCCCCTCATTGCAGGGAAACGCCGGGCAGACCCTCTCGTTACAGGTTAAAACCACCAGTAAAAACGGAGTGACACGGTATGAATGGGATGACAGCCTGTTGGCCGCCGCCAAGGGCAAGGTTACGGGGAGCGGGAGTCACTGGCAGGTCACCCTGCCTGCTTACATTCCCGGCGGCAACAACAGTTACCCACTCAGCCTGGTGGTCTACGATAAAGCCGGCAACAAATCCCAGGTGGCCCAGACGCAGATCTTGGTAACCGGCTATGGGATTGACGGCATGCAGGCCACGTTGCAGTCTAGCCAAACGACACTGCCCGCAGACAGCCAATCGAATACTACGATTGTCTTGACCCTGAGCGATCCGAATCAGCAGCCTGTCACAGGCATTGCAGGATCCATACAGTTGGTAGGCGAGTTTGAGGCCCAGCAATCGGTACCCGTCACACCCCGTGCCGCACGGATGAGTAAGCAGAGCAAGTCCAGTGGGAAGGTAACGGCGGTAACTACCCCTGCGACACAAGAATATACGCTGAGTCGCGTGACGGAATCCCCCGAGCAACCCGGTACTTACCTGGCCACATTGACGGCAGGCAACCTGATGGGCGTCGTCAATATGACGGCTATCGTAGAAGGAACGCCTCTCGCTAACACCAATGCCAAAGTGACCCTGGTTTCCAGCCTGCCTGAGGCGGCGATTGCCGACAACGCTCTTACCGCCAGTAATAGCGGCAGCACCGTGGCCGATGGCAAAACCAGCAACCCGGTCACCCTGCCGGTGGTCGACGCTAAGGGCAACCCGCTACCGGACTTCGAGGTCACCTTTACCGTGACCCAGCCGGACGGCAGCGACAGCACCGTCACGGTGAAAACCGACCAGAACGGCATTGCCACCCTGCCGGTCACCAGTGAACAGGCCGGTACCGTTACCGTCACCACCAACGTGGGCGGTAAAGACGTCAGCGTCGACATCGACTTTACTGCCGACGGCAGCACCGCCACCGTGACCGACGGTACCCTCAAAGCCGGCAACTCCGGCAGCACCGTGGCCGATGGCAAAACCAGTAACCCGGTCACCCTGCCGGTGGTCGACGCCAACGGCAACCCGGTACCGGACTTCGAGGTCGCCTTTACTGTCACCGACACTGCCGGCAAGCAAACCACCGTCACGGTGAAAACCGACGCCAACGGTATCGCCACCCTGCCGGTCACCAGTGAACAGGCCGGTACCGTGACCGTCACCACCAACGTCGGCGGTAAAGACGTCAGCGTCGGCATTGACTTTGTGGCCGACGGCAGCACCGCCACTGTGGCCGACAACAGCCTCACCGCCGGCAACACCGGCAGCACCGTGGCCGACGGCCAGACCAGCACCCCAGTCACCCTGCCCGTGGTCGACGCCAACGGCAACCCGGTACCGGACTTTGAGGTCACCTTTACCGTGACTAAGCCGGACGGCAGCGAAACCAACGTCACGGTGAAAACCGACCAGAACGGCATTGCCACCCTGCCGGTCACCAGTGAACAGGCCGGTACCGTGACCGTGACCACCAACGTCGGCGGTAAAGACGTCAGCGTCGGCATCGACTTTATCGCCGACGGCAGCACCGCCACCGTAGCCGACGATGCGCTTAAAGCCGGCAACGCCGGCAGCACCGTCGCCGACGGCCAGGCCAGCAACCCGGTCACCCTGCCGGTGGTCGATGCCAACGGCAACCCGGTACCGGACTTTGAGGTCACCTTTACCGTGACCCAGCCGGACGGCAGCGAAACCAACGTCACGGTGAAAACCGACGCCAACGGGATCGCCACCCTGCCGGTCACCAGTGAACAGGCCGGTACCGTGACCGTGACCACCAACGTCGGCGGTAAAGACGTCAGCGTCGGCATCGATTTTGTGGCCGACGGCAGCACCGCCACCGTGGCCGACGATGCGCTTAAAGCCGGCAACGCCGGCAGCACCGTCGCCGATGGCAAAGCCAGCAACCCGGTTACCCTGCCGGTGGTCGATGCCAACGGCAACCCGGTACCGGATTTTGAGGTCACCTTTACCGTGACCCAGCCGGACGGCAGCGACAGCACCGTCACGGTGAAAACCGACACCAACGGGATCGCCACCCTGCCGGTCACCAGTGAACAGGCCGGCACCGTCACCGTGACCACCAACGTCGGCGGTAAAGACGTCAGCGTCGGCATCGACTTTATCGCCGACGGCAGCACCGCCACCGTAGCCGACGGTACCCTCAAAGCCGGCAACACCGGCAGCACCGTCGCCGACGGCAAAGCCAGCAACCCGGTTACCCTGCCGGTGGTCGATGCCAACGGCAACCCGGTACCGGACTTTGAGGTCACCTTTACCGTGACCCAGCCGGACGGCAGCGACAGCACCGTCACGGTGAAAACCGACGCCAACGGGATTGCCACCCTGCCGGTCACCAGTGAACAGGCCGGCACCGTCACCGTGACCACCAACGTCGGCGGTAAAGACGTCAGCGTCGGCATCGACTTTATCGCCGACGGCAGCACCGCCACCGTGACCGACGGTACCCTCAAAGCCGGCAACGCCGGCAGCACCGTCGCCGACGGCCAGGCCAGCAACCCGGTTACCCTGCCGGTGGTCGATGCCAACGGCAACCCGCTACCGGACTTCGAGGTCACCTTTACCGTGACCCAGCCGGACGGCAGCGAAACCAACGTCACGGTGAAAACCGACCAGAACGGCATTGCCACCCTGCCGGTCACCAGTGAACAGGCCGGCACCGTCACCGTGACCACCAACGTCGGCGGTAAAGACGTCAGCGTCGGCATCGACTTTATCGCCGACGGCAGCACCGCCACCGTGACCGACAACAGCCTCACCGCCGGCAACACCGGCAGCACCGTGGCCGACGGCAAAGCCAGCAACCCGGTTACCCTGCCGGTGGTCGATGCCAACGGCAACCCGGTACCGGATTTTGAGGTCACCTTTACCGTGACCCAACCGGACGGCAGCGACAGCACCGTCACGGTGAAAACCGACGCCAACGGGATTGCCACCCTGCCGGTCACCAGTGAACAGGCCGGCACCGTCACCGTGACCACCAACGTCGGCGGTAAAGACGTCAGCGTCGGCATCGACTTTATCGCCGACGGCAGCACCGCCACCGTGACCGACGGTACCCTCAAAGCCGGCAACGCCGGCAGCACCGTCGCCGACGGCCAGGCCAGCAACCCGGTCACCCTGCCGGTGGTCGATGCCAACGGCAACCCGGTACCGGACTTCGAGGTCACCTTTACCGTGACCCAGCCGGACGGCAGCGACAGCACCGTCACGGTGAAAACCGACGCCAACGGGATCGCCACCCTGCCGGTCACCAGTGAACAGGCCGGCACCGTCACCGTGACCACCAACGTCGGCGGTAAAGACGTCAGCGTCGGCATCGATTTTGTGGCCGACGGCAGCACCGCCACCGTGGCCGACGATGCGCTTAAAGCCGGCAACGCCGGCACTACCGTCGCCGACGGCCAGACCAGCAACCCGGTCACCCTGCCGGTGGTCGATGCCAACGGCAACCCGGTACCGGACTTCGAGGTCACCTTTACCGTGACCCAGCCGGACGGCAGCGACAGCACCGTCACGGTGAAAACCGACGCCAACGGGATCGCCACCCTGCCGGTCACCAGTGAACAGGCCGGCACCGTCACCGTGACCACCAACGTCGGCGGTAAAGACGTCAGCGTCGGCATCGACTTTATCGCCGACGGCAGCACCGCCACCGTAGCCGACGATGCGCTTAAAGCCGGCAACGTCGGCACTACCGTCGCCGACGGCCAGACCAGCAACCCGGTTACCCTGCCGGTGGTCGATGCCAACGGCAACCCGGTACCGGACTTCGAGGTCACCTTTACCGTGACCCAGCCGGACGGCAGCGACAGCACCGTCACGGTGAAAACCGACGCCAACGGGATCGCCACCCTGCCGGTCACCAGTGAACAGGCCGGCACCGTCACCGTGACCACCAACGTCGGCGGTAAAGACGTCAGCGTCGGCATCGACTTTGTGGCCGACGGCAGCACCGCCACCGTGGCCGACGATGCGCTTAAAGCCGGCAACGCCGGCAGCACCGTCGCCGATGGCAAAGCCAGCAACCCGGTTACCCTGCCGGTGGTCGATGCCAACGGCAACCCGGTACCGGACTTCGAGGTCACCTTTACCGTGACCCAGCCGGACGGCAGCGACAGCACCGTCACGGTGAAAACCGACGCCAACGGGATTGCCACCCTGCCGGTCACCAGTGAACAGGCCGGCACCGTCACCGTGACCACCAACGTCGGCGGTAAAGACGTCAGCGTCGGCATCGACTTTATCGCCGACGGCAGCACCGCCACCGTAGCCGACGATGCGCTTAAAGCCGGCAACGTCGGCACTACCGTCGCCGACGGCCAGACCAGCAACCCGGTTACCCTGCCGGTGGTCGATGCCAAGGGCAACCCGGTACCGGACTTCGAGGTCACCTTTACCGTGACCCAGCCGGACGGCAGCGACAGCACCGTCACGGTGAAAACCGACGCCAACGGGATTGCCACCCTGCCGGTCACCAGTGAACAGGCCGGCACCGTCACCGTGACCACCAACGTCGGCGGTAAAGACGTCAGCGTCGGCATCGACTTTATCGCCGACGGCAGCACCGCCACCGTGACCGACGGTACCCTCAAAGCCGGCAACGCCGGCACTACCGTCGCCGACGGCCAGGCCAGCAACCCGGTCACCCTGCCGGTGGTCGATGCCAACGGCAACCCGGTACCGGACTTCGAGGTCACCTTTACCGTGACCCAGCCGGACGGCAGCGACAGCACCGTCACGGTGAAAACCGACGCCAACGGGATCGCCACCCTGCCGGTCACCAGTGAACAGGCCGGCACCGTCACCGTGACCACCAACGTCGGCGGTAAAGACGTCAGCGTCGGCATCGATTTTGTGGCCGACGGCAGCACCGCCACCGTGGCCGACGATGCGCTTAAAGCCGGCAACGCCGGCAGCACCGTCGCCGACGGCAAAGCCAGCAACCCGGTCACCCTGCCGGTGGTCGATGCCAACGGCAACCCGGTACCGGACTTCGAGGTCACCTTTACCGTGACCCAGCCGGACGGCAGCGACAGCACCGTCACGGTGAAAACCGACGCCAACGGGATTGCCACCCTGCCGGTCACCAGTGAACAGGCCGGCACCGTCACCGTGACCACCAACGTCGGCGGTAAAGACGTCAGCGTCGGCATCGACTTTATCGCCGACGGCAGCACCGCCACCGTGGCCGACGATGCGCTTAAAGCCGGCAACGTCGGCACTACCGTCGCCGACGGCCAGACCAGCAACCCGGTTACCCTGCCGGTGGTCGATGCCAACGGCAACCCGGTACCGGACTTCGAGGTCACCTTTACCGTGACCCAGCCGGACGGCAGCGACAGCACCGTCACGGTGAAAACCGACGCCAACGGGATCGCCACTCTACCGGTCACCAGTGAACAGGCCGGCACCGTCACCGTGACCACCAACGTCGGTGGTAAAGACGTCAGCGTCGGCATTGACTTTACTGCCGACGGCAGCACCGCCACCGTGACCGACGCTGCGCTTAAAGCCGGCAACGCTGGCACTACCGTCGCCGACGGCAAGGCCACTAACCCGGTCACCCTGCCGGTGGTCGATGCCAACGGCAACCCGCTACCGGACTACGAGGTCACCTTTACCGTGACCCAACCGGACGGCAGCGACAGCACCGTCACGGTGAAAACCGACCAGAACGGTATCGCCACCCTGCCGGTCACCAGTGAACAGGCCGGCACCGTTACCGTTACCGCCAACGTCGGCGGTAAAGACGTCAGCGTCGGCATTGACTTTATCGCCGACGGCAGCACCGCCACCGTGACCGACAACAGCCTCACCGCCGGCAACACCGGCACTACCGTCGCCGATGGCAAGGCCACTAATCCGGTCACCCTGCCGGTGGTCGATGCCAACGGCAACCCGCTACCGGACTACGAGGTCACCTTTACCGTGACCCAACCGGACGGCAGCGACAGCACCGTCACGGTGAAAACCGACGCCAACGGTATCGCCACCCTGCCGGTCACCAGTGAACAGGCCGGTACCGTCACCGTCACCACCAACGTCGGCGGTAAAGACGTCAGCGTCGGCATCGACTTTATCGCCGACGGCAGCACCGCCACCGTAGCCGACGATGCGCTCAAAGCCGGCAACGCCGGCAGCACCGTCGCCGACGGCCAGGCCAGCAACCCGGTCACCCTGCCGGTGGTCGATGCCAACGGCAACCCGGTACCGGACTTCGAGGTCACCTTTACCGTGACCCAGCCGGACGGCAGCGACAGCACCGTCACGGTGAAAACCGACGCCAACGGGATCGCCACCCTGCCGGTCACCAGTGAACAGGCCGGCACCGTCACCGTGACCACCAACGTCGGCGGTAAAGACGTCAGCGTCGGCATCGATTTTGTGGCCGACGGCAGCACCGCCACCGTGGCCGACGATGCGCTTAAAGCCGGCAACGCCGGCAGCACCGTCGCCGATGGCAAAGCCAGCAACCCGGTTACCCTGCCGGTGGTCGATGCCAACGGCAACCCGGTACCGGACTTCGAGGTCACCTTTACCGTGACCCAGCCGGACGGCAGCGACAGCACCGTCACGGTGAAAACCGACGCCAACGGGATTGCCACCCTGCCGGTCACCAGTGAACAGGCCGGCACCGTCACCGTGACCACCAACGTCGGCGGTAAAGACGTCAGCGTCGGCATCGACTTTATCGCCGACGGCAGCACCGCCACCGTAGCCGACGATGCGCTTAAAGCCGGCAACGTCGGCACTACCGTCGCCGACGGCCAGACCAGCAACCCGGTTACCCTGCCGGTGGTCGATGCCAAGGGCAACCCGGTACCGGACTTCGAGGTCACCTTTACCGTGACCCAGCCGGACGGCAGCGACAGCACCGTCACGGTGAAAACCGACGCCAACGGGATTGCCACCCTGCCGGTCACCAGTGAACAGGCCGGCACCGTCACCGTGACCACCAACGTCGGCGGTAAAGACGTCAGCGTCGGCATCGATTTTGTGGCCGACGGCAGCACCGCCACCGTGGCCGACGATGCGCTTAAAGCCGGCAACGCCGGCAGCACCGTCGCCGATGGCCAGGCCAGCAACCCGGTTACCCTGCCGGTGGTCGATGCCAACGGCAACCCAGTACCGGATTTTGAGGTCACCTTTACCGTGACCCAGCCGGACGGCAGCGACAGCACCGTCACGGTGAAAACCGACACCAACGGGATCGCCACCCTGCCGGTCACCAGTGAACAGGCCGGCACCGTCACCGTGACCACCAACGTCGGCGGCAAAGACGCCAGCGTCACGCTCAACTTTGTCGCTGACAGCAGCACCGCTACCATTGCCGACAACAGCCTCACCGCCGCCAACAGCGGCAATACCCCGGCCGACGGCGAAACCCGCAATACCGTTACCCTGCCGGTGGTGGATGCCAACGGCAACCCGGTACCGGACTTCGAGATCACCTTTAAAGTCACCGATGCCAACGGCACCACCACCGATGTGGTGGTCAAGACCGATGCCAACGGCATCGCCACCCTGCCGGCGGAAAATACCACCAGCAGCAAGGCCGGTAACGTCACCATCAGCACCCAGATCGACGGCAAAGACGCCAGCGTCACGCTCAACTTTGTCGCTGACAGCAGCACCGCCACCATTGCCGACAACAGCCTGACCGCCGCCAACAGCGGCAATACCCCGGCCGACGGCGAAACCCGCAATACCGTTACCCTGCCGGTGGTCGATGCCAACGGCAACCCGGTACCGGACTTCGAGGTCACCTTTAAAGTCATTGATGCCAACGGCACCACCACCGATGTGGTGGTCAAGACCGATGTCAACGGCATCGCCACCCTGCCGGCGGAAAATACCACCAGCAGCAAGGCCGGTAACGTCACCATCAGCACCCAGATCGATGGCAAAGACGCCAGCGTCACGCTCAGCTTTGTCGCCGACAGCAGCACCGCCACCATTGCCGACAACAGCATGACCGCCACCAACAGCGGCAGTACCCCAGCGGATGGCGAAACCCGCAATACCGTTACCCTGCCGGTGGTGGATGCCAACGGCAACCCGGTACCGGACTTCGAGGTCACCTTTAAAGTCACCGATGCCAACGGCACCACCACCGATGTGGTGGTCAAGACCGATGCCAACGGCATCGCCACCCTGCCGGCGGAAAATACCACCAGCAGCAAGGCCGGTAACGTCACCATCAGCACCCAGATCGACGGCAAAGACGCCAGCGTCACGCTCAACTTTGTCGCTGACAGCAGCACCGCCACCATTGCCGACAACAGCCTGACCGCCGCCAACAGCGGCAATACCCCGGCCGACGGCGAAACCCGCAATACCGTTACCCTGCCGGTGGTGGATGCCAACGGCAACCCGGTACCGGACTTCGAGGTCACCTTTAAAGTCATTGATGCCAACGGCACCACCACCGATGTGGTGGTCAAGACCGATGTCAACGGCATCGCCACCCTGCCGGCGGAAAATACCACCAGCAGCAAGGCCGGTAACGTCACCATCAGCACCCAGATCGACGGCAAAGACGCCAGCGTTACGCTCAACTTTGTCGCTGACAGCAGCACCGCCACCATTGCCGACAACAGCCTGACCGCCGCCAACAGCGGCAATACCCCGGCCGACGGCGAAACCAGCAATACCGTTACCCTGCCGGTGGTGGATGCCAACGGCAACCCGGTACCGGACTTCGAGGTCACCTTTAAAGTCACCGATGCCAACGGCACCACCACCGATGTGGTGGTCAAGACCGATGCCAACGGCATCGCCACCCTGCCGGCGGAAAATACCACCAGCAGCAAGGCCGGTAACGTCACCATCAGCACCCAGATCGACGGCAAAGACGCCAGCGTCACGCTCAACTTTGTCGCTGACAGCAGCACCGCCACCATTGCTGACGATGCGCTCAAAGCCGGCAACGCTGGCACCACCGTCGCCGACGGAGAAACCAGCAATACCGTTACCCTGCCGGTGGTCGACGCCAACGGCAACCCGCTACAGGACTTCGAGGTCACCTTTACCGTGACCCAGCCGGACGGCAGCGACAGCACCGTCACGGTGAAAACCGACGCCAACGGTATTGCCACTCTACCAGTCACCAGTGAACAAGCCGGTACCGTGACCGTCACCACCAACGTCGGCGGCGAAGACGTCAGCGTCGGCATCGACTTTATCGCCGATATCTCCACGGTGAAGATGAATGGCGCTCTGGTACTTAAAGGCACGGATAATCAGGTCGCAAATAACACGGCTGAACACGAGGTAGAGCTCACACTGCTAGATGGAAATGATAATCCACTACCGGATCAGGCAGTCACCTTTAGCATCAAGGGTGACACCTCCGGTATTGTGCTTGAGGCACAAAGCCTCGGAGAGACAAACGCAGAAGGTAAGGTAACCGCTCGCTTTAAGAGCAAAAATGCCGAAAGATTTACCGTCATCGCGGTGCTAACCAGTGATAACAGTAAACAGGCTACCACCAAAGCAACCTTTATTGCCGATGTGAGCACCGCGAAAATCGTTGCCAGTGGATTGACCTCGCTGACGAGTAATCAGGTGGCCAATAACTTGGCCAAAAACAAGGTGCAGGCCAAAGTCGTTGATGCAAATGGTAATCCTGTGTCGGGCGTTGACGTCACCTTCACCACACCGGAGACAACGCTTGCGAGCGCCGTCAATAACCAAAAGGTCACCACAGGCACCGACGGCATGGCACTACTGGATTTTGCCACGACCAAGGCGGGCACCTTTAGAATTACTGCGACCGTGACGTCACCAACAGCAGGCACTACCTCGGATTATGAAGATGTTACCTTCATTGCAGACAGCTCCATCGCAATGATTGCCAGTGATGGGCTAACCGTAGTGATCGATAACGCCGTGGCCAATAACTCGGCCAAAAACAAGGTGCAGGCCAAAGTCACTGATGTCAATCAGAACCCCGTACCGGGTGTTGAGGTCACCTTTAGCACCACGGAGACAACGCTTGCAAATACCGTTAATAACCAGAAGGTCGCTACGGGTCCTGACGGACTGGCCACGCTAGAATTTGCCAATACCAAAGCGGGTACCTTTAAAATTAACGCGGATACGTGGTCACCAAGGACAGGCCCTACAGGAACTAATAAAAATGTCACTTTCATTGCCGACATTACCACTGCTACGATTGCAGACAATGCGCTGAAAGCCAGCAATAGTGGCGCTACCGTGGCCGATGGCAAGACCGCTAACACCGTTACGCTGCCGGTTACCGATACCAACGGCAACCCACTGCCGAACTATGAGGTCACATTTACCGTCACCGATACCCAGGGGAATCCAACCACTATCAAAGTGAAAACCGATGTCAACGGGATTGCGACTCTACCGGTGACCAGCCTAAAAGACGGTACCAGCACCGTTGCTGTCAACGTTGGAAGCAAAAATAGTAGTATCCCGTTGGAGTTCATAGCCGATCTCGCCAGTGCAACAGTCAATGCAACAAACGGGTTGGTTCTGAGCACAGCGGACCAAACTGTTACCACGAGCAAGGCCGGAGATACGCCAACAGCACTTTCTACCCATAATCTGGTTGTGACCGTGACAGACAAAAACGGGAACGTAATAAAAAATCAGGCAGGGAAACTCAATGTCACTTTTACCACTACCGGAAGTGCCACATTTACCACCTCCAACATTGTTCCAATTGATAATAATGGACAAGCAGTTATAGGACTGGTGAATACTAAGCAGGAGGCAACAACCGTCAGTGCCAAAGTGAATGGGGCAACCTCCAATACCGTCTCCGCAAACTTTAAAACTGTTATGACCGGTATTACGTTAAGCAGTGCAGATGTATCGCTGACTAAATACTTCAGTAAAAATATTACCGCTGCGGCCAACTATTCGGATGGCAGCAGCGTCAACATCACCAAAACAGGCGCTTGGAGTAGTGATAATGCTAAAATCAATGTTAACAGTGCAGGGAAGCTCTCATCGACCACGGAAGGAGCCACGGGCAATATCACAATAACCTCTGGAGGTCTCACAGCAACCGCAAAAGTTACCGTTATTGTAGCGAGAACCAGTGCAATTATCGGTACAACATCTTCGTTTACTACTGCCGTGAATGCTGACGATACGCCCAGTATTTACTTCCAGGAAGGGTGGGCAATTGATGGTATTTACTCATCATCTAACGTATTGCTTGCTGGAGGGACCGGGGGATCAAATAAGGGTTCCACAATGGATTTGAATAGTATTTCTTCATTATCAGGAACAAGTGGGTTCCTGAGTGGAATGCCCAACACAATCCTGTTAGGAAAATTGAGCTGGAAAGAAGGAACAACGCAAAAAAGTATAGGCTCCGGTGTTACCGTAACCAGTAATTCCAGTACGTCAAGTATAACCGTGACCGATAAAGTCCATGGACTTATCGTTTATACTTCAGCGGCGAAGGGATCTGGTTATGTCACAGGTTTACAAATAATCTATCAGTAGTTTTTTAAGCAGATGATAAGGAACTACCTCGGTGAGTCAGCGACCACCGAGGGGCACGGCGCGGCGCAATTTGCTGCCGTGCCGTTAAGCCTTGATCGAACATTCTCTGCTCTAAATAATTCGAGTTACATCTGTTAGCTCCGAAGGAGCAATGCCTGCGGGCCGGACAAGTGTAAGCATCCGGTGTTCTCACCTTGAGCGAATAGGTCGTGTATTCAATGAGTTGATGTTTTCTTGTTCACAAAACGGACACCTTACATCAACTCTAGCCATTCTATCCCCAGATCCAAAATCGGAGATTTTACACTGCAATCAACATATTGAATAATTGATCATCACTTCCCGCAAGTGTGGCCAATGCTGCGATATAAGTGAAGAATTAACTTCCAATAAGCGAAGCGGTATAAGAGTTTGCACCGTTATCAATCACTCGACGTGTTATGCAGACCGCATGAAAACAGCGAGTAACTTCGATCGTATCGACAACTCTGCGACCGAAGTTGCCTCGCAGCAAACACACAGGCAAGTTGAAGTTGAGCGAGTATACACATAAAACCCAACACATAACGCCATTTGGAACGCTAGCGGCATAATCTTCTTTTAGCCAATTCTGGATGGCGAGAAAACGGCCATACTCCCCTGACTTTTTCCTTTTTTAGCCGATTTAGTCAGCAGAACCCCCTTTCTACGGTTGAATTCATCCGTTTTTACGTTATTGTGATCGCAATCACTTCCCGGCACTTCAGCCGCTGCGAAGAACAGCCTTAGAGAAAAACATGCATAAAACAGATGAACTGCGGACCGCGCGTATCGACAGCCTTATTACGCCTGAAGCACTCGCGGAGAAGCTGCCGATTTCTGAAATGGTTGCCAGTAACGTTACAGTGTCACGCAAACGCATTGAAAAAATTATTTGCGGTGAAGACCGTCGTCTATTGGTGGTAATTGGCCCCTGCTCTATCCACGATCTGGATGCTGCGATTGATTATGCTGGGCGTCTGAATACGCTGCGAGTACGTTATCAGGATCGTCTGGAAATTGTAATGCGCACCTATTTTGAAAAACCACGCACTGTCGTCGGCTGGAAAGGCTTGATTTCTGATCCCGAATTGAATGGCAGCTATCAAGTCAACCGCGGTATTGAGATGGCCCGCAAATTACTGCTGGAAGTCAACCAACTTGGATTACCTACGGCTACCGAATTTCTGGATATGGTGATCGGCCAATACATCGCCGACCTGATAAGTTGGGGGGCCATTGGAGCTCGTACCACTGAAAGCCAGATCCATCGTGAAATGGCTTCGGCACTCTCCTGCCCAGTGGGCTTCAAAAATGGCACAGACGGTAATACGCGCATTGCCATCGATGCGATCCGGGCCGCACGAGCGGGCCATATGTTCTTGTCGCCAGACAAACGTGGCCAAATGACGATTTACCAGACCAGCGGCAATCCTTATGGCCATATCATCATGCGTGGTGGAAAGAAACCGAACTATCATGCCAAAGATATCGTGTCTGCCTGCGATAGCCTGCGCGAATTTGATCTGCCGGAACACTTGGTGATCGATTTTAGTCATGGCAACTGCCAGAAAATGCACCGCCGTCAGTTAGAAGTCGCCGAAAATGTCTGCCAACAAATCCGTGCCGGTTCTATGGCCATCGCCGGAGTTATGGCGGAAAGCTTCTTGGTTGAAGGCGCGCAAAAAATTATATCCGACCAAGCCATGATCTATGGCCAGTCCATCACTGATCCTTGCCTGAGCTGGTCTGATAGCGAACAACTGTTAGCTATGCTGGCTGATGCGGTAGATACCCGCTTCTGATTTTTAACCGGGGGTACGGTCGCCCCGGTTTTCAATGTTCTCCTTCGCCTATACTTACCTAGCTGGCATGAAATCCTTATATCTGTTATACCCAAGTACATTCACGTTGCAGCAAGATGATCGGTAAGAGAATCGCGCCACAGCGGCTTGAAAGACGGCGTGTATTAACAACATTTGGAGCTTTGCCGATGAGTAATCCCATGCTTTCCATTCCCTGCGTTACCCTGCAAGGAGAATACAAAACACTCGCTGATTTTCCAGCACAGGTTTACCTTGTCGTCAACACAGCCAGCAAGTGCGGTTTTACCCCACAATACCTCGGTTTAGAGAACCTATGGCAGTCATATCGCGAACGCGGCTTGATGGTTATGGGTTTTCCCTGTAACCAGTTTGGCGGACAAGAGCCGGGTAATTCAGAAGAAATCGCCAATTTTTGTCGTCTGAATTACGGTGTCAGTTTTCCGTTATTCAGCAAAATCGATGTTAACGGAGCGAATACACACCCCTTGTTTATTGAATTGAAACGTCGAGCACCGGGGCTGTTAGGCAGTGAGCGTATCAAGTGGAACTTCACGAAATTTCTGTTTCGTGCTGATAGTGAAAAAATTAAACGTTTTTCACCCACGATAGGCCCAGAGAGCCTGCGTGAGTATATCACCACCCTGTTGTCATAGTGTTTCATTAAAACTGTCAAACCAATACGTCCATGTGTTTATACCGTCCATCTTAAGAAGATGCTCTCGACACAAAATTTAACTTGATGTAACCTCCTGTCAATATGATAATGATTATCAATACAGAATTAACTTTTGATGGTTGACTTCATGGACAAACACAATAATTCCCATATGCTCCAGAGTTACTACAGCGCTTCAGAAAGCAGTGCAGACACAGCACTGCCTCCTTGCTTCGATAGCGCAGAATTGCTGGGGCAAGATGGTTTGGCTGTGATTACACATCAAGGACAGCGCTATCAGCTGCGCCAAACCAAAGCAGGGAAATTGATCCTGACTAAATAACCGCTAATTACCGCCAGCCACCCCGATCTCGTGATCCAGGCAGCCAGCAAATCTATTGATATGTTTAAAACATACGGAGAATTGCAACATGCCTGCCTTTTTATCCACCCAACTGCGTTTATCCGCAGTAAGTTTGGCGATTGCCTGCACTCTGCCAACGGTGGTTATTGCACAAACCAACACCGACGTTTCCGACACCAAGGTAAATAAGAATGCCCCTATAACCGTGGTTGCCACCGGTAACCCACGTAACAGTTTCGAAGCCCCCATGATGGTCACCGTGATCGACGGTGATAGTCCCCAGAGCCAAACGGCAACTTCTGCGGCAGATATGTTACGCCATGTTCCAGGTCTCACTGTTACCGGCGGGGGCCGTACCAACGGCCAAGATTTCACGCTACGCGGCTATGGCAAAAATGGGGTTCTGACACTGGTTGATGGCATCCGACAGGGAACGGATACCGGCCACCTCAATAGCGTTTTCCTAGATCCCTGGCTGGTAAAACGCATTGAGGTGGTACGCGGCCCATCCGCCTTACTGTATGGCAGTGGAGCTCTAGGTGGCGTTGTCGCCTTCGAAACCGTCGACGCCGCCGACCTGCTGCTGCCGGGTCATAAACAGGGTTTCCGCGTCTTCGGCAATGCTGCCACTGGCGATCACAGCCTGGGTATGGGGGCCAGTGCCTACGGTAAGACCGATAACCTTGATGGTTTGCTTTCGTTTGGTGCTCGTGACATCGGCAACATTCGCCAAGGCAACGGCTTTGACGCACCAAATGACGAAACCATAAGCAATATTCTGGCCAAAGGTACCTGGAAAATAGACGATAATCAGTCATTAAGTGGCGATCTACGCTACTACAATAACAGTGCACGGGAGCCCAAGAACCCACAAGAACCGACGGCGAGCAAAGCTAATCCGTTTACCGATCGTTCCACAATCCAGCGTGACGCCGTACTAGGTTATCAGCTGAAACCCGAAGACCAAGATTGGATTGATGCGGTAGCAAAGCTTTATACCTCGGAAGTGAAAATCAACGCGCATAATACCGGCAAAATTGACGAGTTCCGTAAGCAAACCACTCATGGTGCAAAACTGGAGAACCGTACTCAGCTGTTTAGCAACAGTTTTGCTCCTCATCTACTGACTTACGGCACAGAAACTTACCAGCAAAAACAACGACCAGACGGTAGCACCACCAGCTTTCCTGAGGCAAAGATCAACTTCTCTTCCGGTTGGTTACAAGACGAGATCACCTTGCGTGATCTGCCTATTTCTATCATCGCAGGAACACGCTACGACGACTATAAGGGAACAAGTCAGGGACATGCCGATGTCAACGCTGACAAATGGTCATCCCGAGGCGCGATTACGTTATCCCCAACGGATTGGTTGATGCTGTTCGGTTCCTATTCCCAGGCATTTCGTGCTCCAACCATGGGGGAAATGTACAACGACTCAATGCACTTCCCCGGTAACTATTGGATATCTAATCCTAATTTGAAACCGGAAACTAACAGTACGACTGAATTCGGTTTTGGCCTACGCTTCGATGACCTGCTGCTCACAGATGACACGCTTCAGTTCAAAGCCAGCTATTTCGATACGGATGCCCACGATTACATCAGCCAATACGTTGATATTCGAGGCCGTAAATCCTACTCACAAAATATTTCTCGCGCCAAAATCTGGGGTTGGGACACCACATTAAGTTACCAGAGTTACTGGTTCCGTTGGGATCTGGCTTACAACCGCACCCGTGGTAAAGATCGCTCCAATCAAGGTGAACTCAATGGCAAAAGCGGTCAATGGCTATCAGATATCTCACCAGACACCGTCACCAGTACATTGGACATCCCCGTTCCCGGAACCAGTCTTGCTGCTGGCTGGATCGCTACTCTTGCTGAGCGCTCAAACCGTGTACGCGAAGGTACCGCTGAACAAGGCGGGTATGGTGTACACGATTTCTATCTAAGCTACCAAGGCCGCGATAAGTTGAAGAATGTCACCACCTCCGTGGTGCTGGGGAACGCTTTTGATAAGGAATATTCTACTTCACAAGGTATTCCACGCGCTGGTCGTGATGCCAGACTGCTGATCAGCTATCAGTGGTAACTCTTTTTTGAACTTTTGCGGGCAAGTCATTAGCCCGCATTTAACCTAAGTAAAGGAGCAAAAATGATGAACGAAACTCTGTATCAGCGTTATCAAATGGCAAAGAACGATAATCCAGGTAAGTATGCTAGAGATTTAGCATCACTGCTCAATGTCAGTGAGGCAGAATTAATTCACGCCCGTGTCGGGCATGACGCGCAGCGCTTGCAGGCCGATGCGCGTACATTGCTGGCGGCGCTTGAACAAGTCGGCATCACCAAGTCAATCACGCGTAACCGTTTCGCGGTTCATGAACAAATAGGCCGCTATCAAAACCAATACCTTAATGGCCACGCGGGTCTGATCCTTAACCCGCGCGAACTGGATCTACGCCTGTTTCTCAATCACTGGGCCAGCGCTTTCGCGTTAACTGAAACCAATAAGCGCGGCGTTCGCCACAGCATTCAGTTCTTTGATCATCAAGGGGAAGCATTGCATAAGGTGTACACCACCGATGAAACCCATCTGGCTACCTGGCAAACACTGATCGAACGTTACCAAAGTGCTGAAAATCCTCGATTGGAACTCCGTCAGCCTGAAGAGAACAACATGGTCCATGAGGGGGTGGATACCACCAAAATCGACACTGAATGGCGTGCAATGACCGACGTACACCAATTTTTTCAACTGTTAAGCCGCAATAATCTGTCCCGCCAACAGGCATTCCGTGCCGTGGGTAACGATCTGGCCTATCGCGTCGACAACCACGCACTGTCACAAATTCTTCAAGCTGCGCAAACCGAACGGAACGAAATTATGATTTTCGTTGGCAACCGGGGATGTGTTCAGATATTTACCGGTCATATTGAGCGCCTGATGCCACAAGATGGTTGGCTGAATATCTTCAACCGCCATTTTGTCCTGCACCTGATCGAAGATGCTATTGCGGAAAGTTGGATCACCCGTAAACCGACCACAGATGGCATGGTCACCAGTCTGGAGCTGTTTGCCGCAGATGGTACACAAATCGCGCAACTTTATGGGCAGCGGACCGAGGGACAACCAGAACAAACCCAATGGCGTCAGCAGATTGCCCGCCTTGAGCCTAAGGATATCGCCGCATGAAGGTTTCATTACTCGGCAAACTGGCATTTTGTAGCCTACTGACGGTCTCATTGACAAGCATTGCCATTGAACGAATTGTCTCCATCGGCGGTGATGTGACCGAAATTACTTTCGCTCTGGGTGTCGGGGATGAGGTTATTGCACGTGACAGCACCAGCCTTCATCCTGCTGCCGCAGAGAAATTACCGAACATCGGCTATATGCGCCAACTGAATGCTGAAGGTATTCTGGCACTAAAGCCGACCTTGGTTCTGACATCCGAACTGGCGGAACCCGCTCTGGCTGTCGAACAACTGAAGGAAAGTGGCGTCAACGTGGTGCGGATCCCCGGTGATACGACGTTGCAAGCTGTAGCAAAGAAAATCCATATTATTGCCAAGGCGTTAAACCGCAACAACCAAGGTACGCAGCTAGCCGAGCGTTATCAACAGCAACTGGCGGCAATAGACACTACGCCACTGCCAGTGAAAGTATTGTTTGTTATGAGCCACGGTGGGATCACCCCACTGGCGGCCGGCCAGAATACCGCGGCAGACGCCATTATCCGTGCCGCCGGGTTGAAAAACGCGATGCAAGGATTCAATAATTACCGCCCTCTTTCACAAGAGGGCGTGATTGCCAGCGCCCCGGATTTATTATTAGTCACCACCGATACGGTTCGCTCAATGGGTGGCCTGGCGCATTTATGGCAATTGCCGGGTATCGCACTAACACCCGCCGGTAAAAAACGCCGAGTTCTCACCGTTGATGATATGGCACTACTAGGATTCGGCCTGCAAACACCCAAAGCCCTTGGCTTACTGCGTATCGCAGCGGAGCAAAAGTAATGCGTTTAAGGAGCTCACCCCGTCTGGCAATCGGCTGTTTGCTGATCCTGCTAACGCTGTTGACCCTCGGAGCCACCAATATGGGGGCTTTGACTCTCTCTTTTCATACCTTATGGCAGTTGCCGTTGAGTGATACCGCCTGGCATATCTGGCTGAATATCCGCTTGCCGCGCGTCATGCTGGCCATCGTCATCGGCTGTGCATTGGCCGTGTCAGGCGCAGTGATGCAGGGATTGTTCCGTAATCCGTTAGCCGATCCCAGCCTGTTGGGTATCAGCAGCGGTGGCGCATTGGTTGTAGCCCTTATCATCGTCATGCCTATCGCCTTACCGCCGGTTATCGCATTATACAGCCATATGTTTGCCGCCTTTTTAGGCAGCCTGTTAGTCTCAATTGTCATTTATGGTATTAGCCGCAGTGGCCACGGTAGCCTCGCACGCTTGCTGCTGGCAGGCATTGCGATTAATGCGTTGTGCATGGCAGCGATTGGCGTGCTCTCTTACCTCAGTAGCGACCAGCAACTTCGTCAATTTTCACTTTGGATGATGGGCAGCCTCAGCCAGTCACAGTGGCCAACGCTGATCGTAGCTGCATCACTGGTGTTGCCGACGGCGTTGTTGACCTTATTGCAAGCCCGTCGCCTGAATTTGCTACAGCTCGGTGATGAAGAAGCGCATTATCTCGGCGTCAATGTTCAACGAACCAAACTGCAATTGTTGTTACTCAGCGCACTGCTGATCGGCGCTGCGGTTGCCATGAGTGGTGTGATTGGCTTTATCGGCTTGGTTATTCCACATTTGGTACGTCTACGCCTTGGCGGTGATCATCGCTGGTTACTCCCTGCTTCTGCCTTGGGTGGCGCTTGCCTGCTGTTGGTCAGTGATACGCTGGCACGAACGCTGGTCGCACCGGCAGAGATGCCGGTTGGCTTGATGACCAGTCTGATTGGTGGTCCCTACTTTCTGTGGCTGGTCATATGCCAGCGGGAACGGTCAGGTGGATAATTTACCCATGCTTACGGCTAAGCAACTTCACTACAGCCGTGGAGGCCGCAAGCTGCTGACCAATATCTCGCTGAGCATAGCCAGCGGTGAAGTGGTGGCGATTATTGGCCCCAACGGTGCCGGTAAATCAACCTTACTGCGCTTGCTTACCGGCTATCAGGCAGCGGACAGCGGTGAATGTCGCCTGCTTGGCAAACCGCTCGAACAGTGGCATCCACAGCAATTGGCAAAAGTCCGTTCAGTCATGCGTCAACACAGCGAACTGGCATTTCCATTTAGTGTAGAAGAAGTGGTAGCCATGGGGCGTTCACCTTATGGCGGGCGTGATGAGCAACAGGCGATTAAGCAGGTATTGGCACAAACCGGTTGCACGGCGCTGGCTCGACGCGATTACCGACAGCTTTCTGGTGGGGAACAACAACGTGTTCAACTGGCTAGGGTACTGGTGCAGCTGTGGCAACCAAAACCAGCCCCAGCATGGTTATTCCTTGATGAACCCACCTCCGCGCTCGATCTTTATCATCAGCAACATACGTTACGTCTACTACGATCGTTGACACGTCAACAACCATTAGCCGTGTGCTGTATCCTCCATGACCTCAATCTGGCCGCCTTATATGCTGACCGCATCTTCTTGTTACACCAAGGGCGGTTAGTCGCTTCCGGTACACCACACGAAGTGCTGCAACAGGAGTGTCTGCTGCGTTGGTACCAGGCAGATCTGGGTGTCACTCTTCACCCAGATACGGCATTGCCGCAGGTTTATTTACGGCAATAGCATTGGGCCAAGGAAGGCATATACTCATCAGCTTGAACAGGATATTTCCAGGTGTTTACCCCAGTCGGGAGGCAAAGCGGCCAGATCCTCATACTCTGTATTATCGTCAAAAGGCCTCTGCAAAGCCTGATGCAAGCGGGCCAATTTGCTGACATCATCCTGTTCCGCCGCCTCTATCGCCTGCTGCGCTAGATAATTACGCAAAATCAGTTTGGGATTGGCCTTCTTCATGGCTTGCTGACGTTCAGCATCGCTCACACCCTCTTGTTGCAAACGCTGACGATAATGCTGATACCAGGTGTCAAATGCCGCTCGGTCGATAAAATCATCGCGCAGTGGCGTATCTTTATGTTGCTGCTCAACGTCACATAGCAAGCGGAACGTTCGGGTATAGTCACGCCCTTCTTGTGCCATCAGGCTTAATAAACCGGCGAGTAGATCGTTATCTGATTCAGATTGTGTAAAGAATCCCAGCTTGGCACGCATTTGTTCGCCATATGCCTGTATCAGCGCAGGTTCGTAAGCTGCCAAGGCCTCCTGTAGCTGTTCCACTGCCATCAAGCCGGAAAGCGATTGTGCCAAGCGATGTAGGTTCCACAGCCCCACTGCCGGTTGATTATCAAAAGCATAACGGCCCTGATGATCAGAATGATTGCAGATAAAATCGGGTTGATAGTCGTCCAGAAAACCGTAGGGACCATAGTCCATCGTTAGCCCCAGGATCGACATATTGTCTGTATTCATCACCCCGTGGGCGAAACCGACAGTTTGCCAATGTGCAATCATACGTGCCGTACGTTCAACAACATCGGTAAACCAGCGCGGATAGCGATCCTCTTCCTCTGCCCACTGTGGCCAGTGGCGGGTAATCACAAAGTCAGCAAGTTGTCTGACCTGGTCAGGTTGTTTACGGTAGTAAAAATGTTCGAAGTGACCGAAGCGCACATGGCTCTCTGCCACACGAAGCAACATAGCGCCACGCTCTGGCTGTTCACGAAAAACCGGATGCTCGCTGGTCACAATCGTCAGCGCACGTGTGGTGGGGATCCCCAAATGATGGAAGGCTTCTGATGCAAGAAACTCACGGATCACCGAACGCAATACGGCTCTACCATCCCCCATGCGGGAATAGGGTGTCAATCCAGCCCCTTTTAAATGCCAATCCATGACGCGACCATCCGCGAGTCTCTGCTCACCCAGCAAGATCCCTCGCCCATCACCCAACTGCCCCGCCCAAGCACCAAACTGGTGACCGCTGTAGACCTGTGCTAACGGTTGCATACCGGGAAGCAGAGTTTCGCCAGACCATACAGACGTTTTATCTGGCGTAAACCAACTGTTATCCAGCCCTAGCTCACATGCTAACGGTTGGCTGAAATAGAGCAGGCGAGCCTTGCTCAGAGGGGTTGGATTCAGCTCTGTATAGAAACCCGGTAATTGTTGATGATAAGCATTCTGAAACTGCAGCATAGCCACTCCATTTCTATTTAGCCGGCGTCCCTTAATGGCCCGAGTTAACCTCACCGTCCTGAAAGGCAGAAGGCGAGCTTAACCGTTAAGTGACATAACCTAGTGTAGAGCCAGGAGAGAACGATTAACACCGAGTAACTGTAGGGAAAACCTGCATGAGAAATCCACGAAGCAATCAGTACTACTTAATAGTGTCCCATAGCCATAGCCGCAATTCGTTAAGCTCAACCGCCTGTTGCGGGTATTGCAGTAACAGTGGTTCACAGCAGGCTGCCACCCATTCGCTGCGATAAACGCATCCCACCAGCATCTGGGCTAGCGCCTGCAATGGTGCAGGATTAAGACTGTCTGTGAAGACTTGTGCTCGTGTAATTTTGCCTTTATCGACATCGAAAAAAATGTCGACCCCCCCCCAAATAAAACGTTCGCTCAGCAGATGACTGAACGCAGGCGCTTTGCCAAAGTTCCATTCCCAGCTACTTTGCTTGGCAAATTGTTTTTCAAAATCTGGCAGGTCGGGAAACACATCTGGAGAGATCACCTCTGGCTGCGCAGTTTCTCCATAGTGAGTAAAGAATGCCTCAATAATTGCTTCACAGATCTGTTGGTGATCAATTTCGGGGACAAACTCAGCCAGGTTAGCGACCCGTGAACGAACCGAGGTAATCCCCTTGGCCTGCAACTTTTTAGGATCGGGGTTAAGATAATCCACCAAACGGTTGAGGTCGGCATTCAGTAACAACGTACCATGGTGAAACGCGCGATCCTGCGTTTCGCGATAGGCGGAGCCTGATATTTTGCGTATTCCATCCGCAGTCTCGATCACCAGGTCGTTTCGCCCGGAGGCTGATGCATCGATACCGACGTTTTTCAACGCCTGCAAGATGATGCCAGTCGAAACGGACTTATCGTAACCTGGTTTGCCAGCCATAAAAGTAAAACAGGTATTTCCCAAATCGTGGAACACTGCCCCACCACCACTGCTGCGACGAGCCAGACGGATGCCATCCTGCTCCATACGCCGAGTATTACACTCCTTCCAGGGGTTTTGTGATTGGCCAATGACGACAGTTTCCGCATTGCGCCACAAGAAGAGAATTTTTTGCGTTGTCATTTCGCGGAAGATGCACTCTTCCACAGCCAGATTAAACCAGGGATCGTGAGAGTCAGAAATCAATAAACGTAAGGAATTCATGGAGGTCACCGGAAATATTGCGATGAGATCATCATACACTAGATACATCGTGGAGCGTCAGATACGGCGAGCCTGCCAATAAACTTTGCGCCAATAGCCATTATTCAGAGAAGAGCGCGTTACACCTTTGCTGGTAGAAGCATGAATAAATTGATCGTTAGTGTCGTAAATGCCGACGTGTAAGCCATTTTCACCGCTACCGGTTTTGAAGAACAGAAGATCGCCCGGCATCAGTTCATCACGCGATACTTTATTACCAATCGCGGTTTGCTGTGCGGTAGAACGTGGTAATTGCAGGTCAAAACGATCGCGGAAAGTACGATAAACAAAACCCGAGCAGTCTATACCATTTCTATCAAGCCCACCGTAGCGGTACGGCGTGCCATACCATTGACGCAGCTGTTCATTCAATTGCGCTACCACCACAATTGAATCTGATAAACGCCCACTCGGTGGTGGCGTATGACTACTACAACCGGCAAGGATCAAGCAAGCTAATAAAAACCACTTCCGCATCACATTGTTCCCTTTACTGAAAAACGCTTTCGGATCACACCGTAACAACATTTTCACTATGCTGCTACGGTGTAAGGAGAATGCTTTGGGTTAATCTATCTCTCAAGGCAGGATAAAGACAATCTTTATAAAAGAGATAATTGCATCAATCTTGTTGGTGAGGCTTTACTGAACTGTTGGTATTAATCAGCCAAACGCCAAACAATATCAACAGCGTGCCCAACGTCTTCAGCAACGTGGCCGATTCATTAAACCACGGCAAGATCACGGCAGCCAAATACACCAGCGCATAGCTGACGCTCAACAAGGGGTAAGCGCGGTTTAACGGTAAATAGCGCAGTGCAAAGAACCAGCACAGCATTGATAACGCGTAACCGAATATACCACCACTGACAGCCAGTAATGCCAGCCAATAGTGACTGAGCAGTTGCAAAGTGATATCGGAAAATGACAGGAGAGGGATCTGCACCATACCCCATTTCATCAGCAACTGGGCTATTGTCACCAACAAAACACTGGCTGTGCCCCATGCATAACCTTTCATGGATTAAAACTCATCAGCAAGATCCCAAGCACAATCGCGCCCACGCCAAGCCAATGGCGTAGCGTCGTCGTCTCGTTGAACAACCAGCTTGCCGCTAACGTCACCAGAACAAAGTTGAAACTGAGCATCGGGTAAGCCAAGCTGAGAGGAAGGCGCTGCAAAACAATTAACCATATGGCCATGCCTAGGCCTAATGATATTATCGCCAGCACTAACCAGCGCAGCGTAACAACCAGTCTATGTTCGCTAGCCTGTTGCCAGACTTGGGCAGCCTGTTTCTGGCAGAGCTGCCCTGCACAGGTCAACAGGCTGACCATAATTACCAATAAGTAAGCCATCAGGGCAGTTGCTTGTACCACAACAACGCTAAACGACTCGTCTCGTAAACGCTGTCGGGTGTTGGCAAACTCTGCGGCACACGTTCATCTCGCGAAAGTTGCAGTACAAGTGATACATCGCCTTGTTTGCGCGCCTGTTCCAACCACTGAGGGAAATCCTCATAGCTAACGTAGCGGTTACGAGAATCCTCATAAGCCAGACCGTAGGTAACCTCACCTTTCTCGCTGAACATCAGAATATCACTGCGTTTCAATTCCCAGGCAAGACCAGCTGCAATACCCACGCTGTCTGTCATGACAAAACGGCTCTGGTTCAACACCGAAATGTTGTTTTGGATAAAGTGCTGCGGCTGCTTGGAATCTATCACCTGTTGTGGAATGGCATAGCCGATCAACAGACAAAGCAGTAGCGGACATGCAGCCGCCCAGGTCCAACGTTGTGCATTGTTACGTGCCGAAACAACCGCAAATAGCATCCAGCCAGCAAAAGCAATGATGCCAAAAATGATTTTCGGCCATTCATTTGCAGAAAACAGTTCTACGTTAGGTAATACCCCTGTTCCTATCAACACCAATCCAATAATGCCTGTCAGACCAAATAGGCCGTTCAACAAAGCGTTGACTTTGAAAACGCGAGTTCGCAACTGTGTAACACAATCCTCGGCGTATGCCGCCATCAGCAGCGCCATCGGCGCCATACAGGGTAAGATGTAGGTGAGCAATTTACCTTTAGCGATACTGAAGAAAATCAAGGGCATGATCACCCAGCTCAGCAGAAAAAACAGCTCTGGTCGTTGCACACGCTCACGCCATCCTTTGAGCAGCGATCCAGGCAGCAGTCCTAACCACGGTAGCACCGCTGCGACCAATATTGGCAGGTAGTACCAGAATGGTGCCTTATGCTGAGCATTGTCATCGGCAAAGCGTTGAATATGCTCAATCCAGAAAAAATAATTCCAGTAATCAGGCTCACTTCGTGCCACTGCCAGTGCCCACGGCAGGCTTAACAGCGCAGCAACAACGACCGCTACAGGGCCGTAGCAGAACAATTCCTTGATTTTCCGCTGTTGAATAACAATCGGTATCACTGAAATCACCGGCACGGCAAGCGCCAGGAACCCCTTGGTCATGAATCCCATACCGCAGGCAAGCCCAAGCAATACGTATCCCGCCAGTTTCCCCTTGGCAGTGCTGGCTTTCAGTGTCAGGTAATAACTCACCATCGCCGCCGTTAGCCACAATGAGATCATAGGATCCAGTACGCTGTAAGTGCCAACGCTGAATACCAGTACCATCGACAGGAAGATTAACGCGGCCAGGCACGCACGGCGCGCGTTCTTCCACATCAGCCACGCCAATGCAAAGACCAACAGCGCGGTGAGAGCTGTACTGAATACCGAAGCAAAGCGTACGGCAAAATTATTCTCGCCGAACAATAACTGGCTTACGTTATTAAACCAATAACCTGCAACGGGTTTTTCAAAATAACGTAGGCCGAGCAGATTGGGCACAACCCAATCCCCCTTTGCCACCATTTCGCGGCTGATTTCCGCATAACGGGTTTCATCCGGCTGCCATAGCAGACGCCCATTGAGCGGGATCAGATACACCAGAACAAAAAAAATGGCCAATACAATGGCCCAGGTTCCTTTCAGCGCTTTCATTAAACGTCTTTTCCCTCTATCTCGGTTTGACAACCTAACCAGCCTTCACGGCCAGGAAACGGCGCTCGCGTGATGCGGCCCAACGGCAATGATGCCGTATCTTTTGGTAGCAGCGCGCTTAACGGGCAAAACTCTATGCCCTGCTGGCGCGCACGCTGCAATAATTGTTCGAACATGGCAGATTGAGACATTCCCTCAACTTCAGCATGAATGGTATACACAGGTACACCACGATCATTCTCGATTGCATGCAGAATGTAATCGTTGAAGTTTTCGACACTGACTTCGCTGCCAATCACTTCATCAAACGTAGGAAGTGTCACTGGGATCTGTACTGTTCCAGGCTGCCCATTATCTAATAAAGGACGAAACGGATGTGTGCCCCGGCAATCGCTATTGAAATCAAAGTTAAAACCTTGCTTAGCATCTACGACACGTTGATCAGCGCGCCATCCAGCAACTGCCGACGATTTAACCGGTTGCCCGATACACGCAGTCAATGCATCAAGGCCCAATTGGATCTGATGCGTCAACTCTTCTTTAGACCAGCGCCCAACACGTGCCTGCCAACCTTGATGATCCCAGGCATGTAGCCCCACTTCATGTCCCATCTCTAAAGTGCGCCTCATCAACGCGCCAAAAGCATGAGAAATGTTACGCCCAGGCCAAGCGGTACCGGCTAACAGGATATCCCAGCCATAGAGTGATGCAGCGTTTGAACGCAGCATTTTCATCAGGAATTTAGGTCGAAGCAGGCGCCACAAGTGGCGCCCCATATTGTCCGGCCCTACGCTGAAGAAGAAACTGGCCTGAATGTCATATTTATCAAACAGGTCCAGCAAACACGGCACGCCTTCACGAGTGCCGCTGAAGGTATCTACATCAACTCGCAGACCGACTTTCTTCATTCACCGCTACCTTCCTTTACTGTGGTACGCAGGAAATAGTCCAATGTATCGGCAACGGTCTGTTGCATGGCAATCGTCGGCTGCCAGCCGAGCAGACGGCGCGCATTTTTGATACTTGGCGTACGGTGCTCAACATCCTGATAGCCTTTACCATAGTAGCTGCTGCTTTCCACATCTTTGAAACCGGCAAACGGAGGGAAATTACCGCGCAGCGGGTGTTCGTTGAAGCTGGCCAGTAACATTTCAGCCAGTTCACGAATGCTTGCTTCATTGGTTGGGTTACCGATGTTAATAATCTGGCCATCGCAAAGCCCATCACGGTTTTCAATAATGCGATACAGCGCTTCAATGCCATCGTTGATATCAGTGAAGCAACGTTTTTGTGCGCCACCATCCATCAATTTGATTGGTGAACCTTCAACCAGATTAAGGATCAACTGAGTGATAGCGCGCGAAGACCCGATACGTGCCGCATCAAGATTATCCAACCGCGGCCCCATCCAGTTAAATGGACGGAACAGCGTGAATTTCAGACCTTCTTTAGCACCATAAGCCCAGATAACACGATCCAGTAGCTGCTTGGATACCGAGTAAATCCAACGCTGCTTGCTGATTGGCCCAACGATCAAACGCGAGCTATCCTCGTCAAACTCTTTATCGTCACACATTCCATAAACTTCTGAAGTGGAAGGGAAGATAATGCGTTTGTTGTATTTCACGCAGTCGCGGACAATTTTCAGGTTTTCTTCAAAATCCAGTTCAAATACACGCAACGGGTTGCGGGTGTATTCGATCGGCGTAGCGATCGCCACCAACGGCAATACCACGTCGCATTTCTTGATGTGATATTCGATCCACTCTGAATGAATACTGATATCTCCTTCCACAAAGTGGAAGCGAGGGTTGTCCAGAAAACGGCTGATGGCATCAGAACCGATATCCAAACCGTAGATATCATAACGATCATCTCGTAATAAACGCTCAGTCAGGTGGTTACCGATAAAGCCATTAACCCCAAGGATCAATACACGGGTTCTGCGCTTCATGATAGCACTGGGTTTTGGCGCCAATCGAACATCGGTAACAATGCCCATTTCCAGCGCCAAACGGCTACCCTGCACATACAGACCAGACTCGCTTTGACCGGCCATAATTTCTAAGGCACCCTCGCCACAAGCAATCACCAGAGGAGAAGTGTTCAATACGGTGCCAGGCTGTTTGCTATGCTGCGTATCCAGAACTTGTGAACGCCATACGATCAATTTGCGCTGGCCTAGATAACTAAATGCACCTGGATACGGTTCGGTAACCGCACGGACCAGATTGTTAATCTCATGGGCCGATTTGTGCCAATGGATCTCACCATCTGCCGCAGTACGACGACCAAAATAGCTGGCACTCGCTTCATCTTGGGCGGTAAAAGTCGCCGTGCCGTTTTTCAATTTCGGCAGTTGTTCTTCGAGTAACGCCTGTGAAGCTTCTAACACTTTCTTGTGCAGCGTCAACGAAGTGTCGGTTTCATGAATAGCGACTTTCTTTTGACCAGCAATATCCCCTGCATCCGGGCGTTTTACCATTTTATGCAGCGTTGCTCCGGTTTCGGTTTCGCCGTTGACCAGTGCCCAATTTATCGGGGCACGGCCACGGTAGCGAGGAAGTAGCGAGCCATGCAGATTAAAACCGCCTTTCGGTGCCAAGGACAGGATTTCTTCGCTCAGCATATTGCGGTAGTAGAATGAAAAGATGATATCAGGTTGTAGTTCACGAATTCGTTCCACCCAGAGCGGATGGTTAACATCTTCTGGCGCATATACCGGTAAATCCAGCTCAGCACCCAAGCGGGCAACGGAAGAAAAGAAGTTGTTCTCACCAGGATCGTCGGTATGCGTAAACACAGCCTGCACATCATAGCCCGCTTCAGTCAGTGCTTTCAGCCCTGCACAACCAATATCATGGTAAGCAAATACGATAGCTTTCATCATTCTTCTTCCTGAGTGTTTTGGGTCTGCTTCTCGCCGACCACTTTCTGAATAAAATAGCGCGGGCGAGCACGGACATCATTATAAATGCGGCCGATATACTCCCCCAACAAACCCATACCGACAAACTGTGCCCCAATGAAGGTAAACAGCACAGCAAAAAGCGTAAATACGCCACCAGCAGCCCATTCCGGCCCTAAAATCAAACGCAGAGTAATCAACAATACCGCCAATATAAATCCTGATAACGCGATCACACTACCTACCACACTTAATAAACGCAGGGGCGTTGTGGTCAGGGAGGTGACAAGATCATACATCAGGTTGATCAGTCGCATTAGGCTGTATTTGGAATCACCAAATTCACGCTCGGCATGCCGTACTTCGATTTCCGTGGTGCGACGAGCGAAAGTATTTGCCAAGATCGGAATAAAGGTACTGCGTTCATGACAGTGCAGCATGGCATCAACGATATGGCGGCGATAGGCGCGCAGCATGCAACCGTAGTCACCCATCGATTTACCGGTAGCGCTTTGGATCATCATATTGATCATGCGGGAAGCCGTTTTGCGAAACCAGGAATCCTGTCGATTGGCACGCACGGTGCCTACAACATCATATCCTTCCTCTGCCACACTGACTAAACGCGGAATTTCTTCCGGTGGGTTTTGCAGGTCAGCGTCTAAAGTGATCACCAGATCACCGCTAACCTGATTGAACCCCGCCATAATCGCCGAATGTTGCCCGTAATTGCGGTTAAGCAATACTGCAATAATACAGCTGCCGGGCTGGTTCGCCGCAGCACTGAGTATTTCAGCAGAATTATCACTACTGCCATCATCAACCAGAATAATTTCATAAGGTTGCAGGAGTTGTTTACAAGCGTTTGTGGTGCGCTCCAGTAAAGCCGGCAAACTTTCCTGCTCGTTGAATACCGGGATTACCACAGAGACTTTTTTAATCGGTTCAGCGCGAGACACTGGAAGACTCCAAAACTGAGAATAAGGCGCTGACCACGCGGTCAACATCGGCGTTGGTCATATCAGGAAATAGCGGTAGGGTACATAAGCATGCCGAGTTCCATTCGGTATTCGGCAGAGAAAGTTGTGGGTAGCGTTCACGGTAAAACTTTTGCGTGTGGGCAGCGCGAAAATGCAACCCAGTGCCAATACCAAACTCTTTCAAGCGTTCCATCAGCTGGTCACGTTCAATACCGCAGCGGCGCGCATCGACACGAACCATAAACAGATGCCATGCATGGTCGTGCGGATAATCCGGCAAGCCCAAAGGTTGGAATGGCGAGTCTTTCAGTGCGACAAGATAGCGTTCGGCCAATGCCTTACGGCGGGCATTTAACGCCGGTAGACGTGCGAGTTGTACGACAGCAATCGCTGCATGAATGTCTGAAAGGTTGTACTTGTAACCAGGCTCAACAACTTCAGCCTGTGGTTTGCGCCCTTGCAACTGGCGGTCAAAAGCATCAACACCCAAGCCATGAAACTTCAGACAACGAACCCGATCGGCAAGCACATCATCATCGGTGGCAATCAGCCCACCTTCAGCACAGGTCAAATTTTTAATTGCGTGGAAGGAGAAAATGGCAGTCCCTCTAGCGCCGACCCACTCGCCGTTAAAACGAGCGCCTACAGCGTGTGCTGCATCTTCGATCAGAGGAATGCTATGGCGCTGCGCGACGTCGCGCAAAGCGTCCATGTGTAATGGCGCACCGGCATAGTGAACAGGGATGATAACTTTCGTCCGCGGAGTGATTGCGGCTTCTACATCAGCGGCGTTGACCATCAACGTATCACGATCAACATCAATCATTACCGGGGTAGCCCCCAATAATTCGATCATGTTAAGAGTGGAAACCCAAGTCTGTGAGGGGGTTATCACCTCATCTCCTGGGCCTATACCCAATGCCATCAAGGTGACATGCATACCGGCAGTCGCAGAACATACCGCCACGGCATGCTTACACCCGAAGGTTTTACAAAACTCATTCTCCAACTGCTGATTTTGCGGCCCCGTGGTGATCCAGCCAGAGCGCAATACCTTTTCTACCGCAGCCACTTCTTCATCACCAATCGCCGGGCGTGAAAAAGGCAGGAATTGATCCATAGTTAAGACCCCAAACGTCTCGAAATTTTTCTGCCACTGTAAAACTCAGATATTTAATAGAAGTTAAACACCCGAGAGAATGCATGCTCGTGGTTTATCTACAGCTTTAATCGGTAAGCATTATCATATAATTTAGCTTAGGGATATATCCTTAAGCCATGGCCCGCACCAGCGATGAAAACCATTGTGCAATCAGCGTATTATATTGATAAAGTTATCTTTATTTAGAACGCAGAAAGAATAGCGTAGCACGAAAGTGCTCCTTATCAACAGATAAAAAGTTTTTATAGATAGAAAACCTAATCTTTATTTACCTAAAACAGAATTCAGGTACTTTATACACTTTTAGTCATAATCCATCTCTGACTACCCGACGATTGCAGATGAAAATCAATTTCATATACTCGAGATAATAATTCCGGCACCATGACATCAAGCGTAGAACCTTTTGCTATCAGGCGGCCCGCTTGCAATAGCCAAACTTCATCTGCCTGTTGCAAGGTATGATTAAGATCGTGCGCACAAATCATGACACTACGGCCACTGTGGCAAAACTCACGCAACAAATGATCAAGTGCCGCTTTTTGAGCTACATCCAAGCTATTTGTCGGTTCATCAAGCAATAGTAACTGACTTTGCGGATTCACCGTCGGCCATACCTGCAACAAAACAGCAGCTAACCGTACCCGTTGCCACTCACCTCCAGATAGCTTACTCAACATACGTGACAATTTATCCGTAAGTTTCAGGCGTCGACACAGGTAAGTAATGGTGCTTTCCAACACGCTTTCTCCACACCCTACGGGGCGGTGTAGGGCCAGATACTGAAATACAGGCATCAATGACATCGCGGACTGTTGCTGGCTGAGATAGGCTCGACGCTTTGCTAACTCCATACCTGAATAGTCGCCAAGCAGTTTCTCAGATAAACGGATTTCACCAAGCCCTGGCAGTATTCCTGCCACTCTCGCCAGCAGTGTGCTCTTACCTGCACCGTTAGGACCAATCAGGTGGACCTGTACACCAGCAGCAACTTGCCCTGAAAGGGGTTCTAAGCGCCCTTTAACGCCAACCTGACAGAGTTGCAGCATGATTCTCTAAACTCCGTTACTTAGCCAGGGCCAATCTGATAGCTTCGGACAAGATGGGGTCTTCCGGCGTCATATCCGGAGAGAAACGCTGTATCACCTGCCCATCGCGGCCAATCAAGAATTTCTCAAAGTTCCATAAGATATCACCAACTTGCTTTGGCGCACGATCTTTGCTTTTCATTCGTTCAAAAAATACGCTTCCAGCAGGTTCTACAGCCTGCGGTTGCGCCGCAATAAGTGCCTGATAAAGCGCATGACGGTTGGGACCATTCACTTCAATTTTAGCGAACATCGGAAACTTGACGCCAAAGGTGCCACGGCAGAATGCCAGTATTTCCTCGTTGGTGCCGGGCTCCTGGCCGAGAAACTCATTGGATGGAAAACCCAACACTTCAAAACCTTGCTCATGCCACGTTTCATAAAGCTTTTCCAAACCTTCGTACTGCTTGGTCAGGCCACATTCCGACGCAACATTCACTACCAACAACACCTTACCCATGTAAGTTTCAAGGGTGATGGCCTGGTTTTCAATGGTTTTCAATGGAATGGTATAGATTGATTTGTTCATCAGATTTTATCCTATTAATTTATATGCAGGTAACGACGAAAAATTACAATTCTTTAACACTAAACACGTTGTCACCTTACGCTTTTTGTCCGAGCAAGCAACCAGATAAACAAGGGAGCCCCCATCGTCGCTGTAACTACACCAATAGGTAATTCAGATGAAACAAGCGCAATTCTGGCCACCACATCCGCTACCAGCAAAACACCACCACCAGCCAGCGCACAACCGGGCAATAGGAAACGTTGATTGGTCAACCCCATTAAGCGCAATATATGAGGAACGACCAGCCCGACAAAACCGATAACTCCCGCCAATGCCACACTGCTGCCAACTAGCCAACCAATAGCCAGAACCAGCAAATTGCGCCATAGATGAAGCGACAGCCCTAACTGCCATGCCTGGACTTCACCAAGCGCCATTAAGTTTAATGCTTTACCTTGAAAGCATAACCATAACAACACAGGTAAAAGTATTAGCATCAACCACTTCTGTCGCCAATCTACCCCGCCAAATCCCCCCATCATCCAATACATTAACTGTCGCAGATCGAAGCTGGAGCTGAAATATACCAGCCAAGTCGTGATGGCACTGCACACAATCCCTAATGCAACCCCCACAAGCAGTAGGCGTGCATTGCTCAACAGTCGACGACGGGCAAAACTCAGTAGCAAGCACGTCATCAGTAACGCGCCAAAGATAGCACTCAGACTCATCAAGGCTACAGGTAACAGGCTGTGGCCTAACAATACGGTTAATACCAAGGCAACACCTGCGCCATTTGCTACTCCAAGCAAACCTGGTTCTGCCAATGGGTTTTCAAAGAGTGCTTGCATTACCGCGCCAGCAACCGCCAGGCTCGCTCCAACTAACATTACGGCTAATGCACGCGGCAAGCGGAGTTGCCAGACAAATAACCGTGCCGACTCACTCAACCACTGAGAGGGCCAGAACCACATATCGCCAGCACTCAAACTGAAAACAAACGCGACTATGACGCCCAACAACAGCAACACAATATGCCGTTTATCTCGTTGGTGCTGATTTTGCTGTAATTGAGCGAAGGTCTGACAGGCAGGCATAGTACACAGGTTCCCTGAGGGCCGCAGAATTGCCCTATTCATCGATATCTTGAAGCGAATATTAGGGGGTTAGTGCCAAGAGGGGAAGTGCCGGGACGGATATTAAGGAGGTTAAAGCACGACAGGCACCAGCTACCCTCAAAAATATTTTTGTATAGAGCAGCATGAATGTCTCTTTCTGCCTAAAAACAGCAAAAAAAGAGGCCGCAATGTGATACATCGCGACCATCTTCAAAAGCTCGGCCAATAAACATTGGCCCAATATGGCTTTTTGGGTTTTATACCATTTACTCTTTAGGGCTGGCGTTCTCCACCCGACTTTTCAGCTTCTGTCCCGGACGGAAAGTGACCACACGGCGCGCCGTAATCGGAATGTCCTCACCGGTTTTCGGATTGCGTCCCGGACGTTGGTTTTTGTCTCGTAGATCAAAATTGCCAAAACCAGACAGTTTGACTTGTTCACCGTTCTCCAAAGCTCGACGGACCTCTTCAAAGAACAGCTCTACCAAGTCTTTTGCGTCCCGTTTGCTAAGCCCAAGCTTTTCAAACAGATGTTCTGACATTTCAGCTTTAGTAAGCGCCATAGGTTCAATCCCTCAAGGATGCTTGGAATCGCTGTTTTAGAGCCTCTACACATTTTGATACGGTAGCGGCAATCTCCTCTTCTTCCAGTGTACGGGCGGTATCCTGCAATACCAAACTGATAGCCAGGCTCTTGTAACCCTCTGCTACACCCTTGCCACGGTACACATCAAACAAGTTTACGCCAACTATATGATTTACGCCAACTTTCTTACACTCTGCCAAAATATCTTCTGCTGGGACATTTTCAGCCACGACAACAGCGATATCACGACGGTTTGCAGGGAAGCGTGAAATCTCACGCGCCTGAGGCACAGCGCGGGTTGCGACCTTGTTCCACTCCAGTTCAAAAACTACAGTACGGCCATTAAGATCCAGTTTACGTTCAAGTTCTGGGTGAACAACACCGATGAAACCAACACGTTCACCACACAAGTAAATTCCGGCACTTTGCCCCGGATGCAGTGCCGGATTAGATTCTGATTTGAACTGAATTTCAGATAATCTACCCGTCAGTTCTAATACAGATTCTAGATCCCCTTTCAAATCATAGAAGTCAACGGGCTTTCTCGCCAGATCCCAATGCTCTTCATGAGTATGCCCGGCAATCACCCCCGCCAGCATGACATCCTGCCGAATACCAAGATATGCCTGAGTATCAGGGACAAAGCGCAAACCGCTTTCAAACAGACGTACGCGAGTCTGTTGACGATTCTGGTTATAAACCACTGCGGACAATAAGCCAGTCCATAGCGATAGACGCATGGCAGACATCTCAACCGAGATAGGGCTTGGCAGGATCAAAACGTCTTCGCCTGGATGCAAAAGCGCCTGTACCTTAGGATCAACAAAGCTATAGGTGATCGCTTCCTGAAAACCATGATCAACCAGCATGGTTTTCACGCGTTTCAGTGTTAATTCAACTTCACGATGCTGTGTCATGACCAGATCGGCACGTACCGGTACATCGGGAATATTGTTGTAGCCGTAGACGCGGGCAACCTCTTCTATCAGATCCTCTTCAATTTCCATGTCGAAACGCCAGCTCGGCGCTACCGCCAGCCAGTTATCACCCTGTTCTGTCACTTGGCAACCCAGGCGGCGCAGAATATCGCTCACTTGCGCATGCGGAACTGCATGGCCTATCAGGCGGTCAAGCTTTTCACGACGCAGCGAAATTGTTGCTTGTTTCGGCAGTGAGTTCGCATCAGTTACGTCAATAACAGGTCCTGCGTGGCCGCCACAAATTTCGATCAATAAACGTGTTGCTCGCTCCATGGCCTTATACTGCAAAGCGTGATCCACACCACGCTCATAGCGATGGGATGCGTCCGTGTGCAATCCATGACGACGGGCGCGTCCAGCGATGGACAATGGGCTGAAGAAAGCACATTCCAGCAGTACATCCTGCGTATCAGCATTCACGCCAGACTGCTCACCGCCAAAAATGCCCCCCATTGCCAAGGCTTTCTGGTGGTCGGCAATAACCAGGGTATCTGCGTTCAATTTGGCTTCATTGCCATCCAACAAACGTAATGTTTCTCCGTCGTTGGCCATCCGAACCACAATACCGCCTTCAATACGGTTCAAATCGAAGGCATGCATAGGTTGACCAAGCTCCAACAACACGTAGTTGGTGACATCAACCACTGCATCAATAGAACGGAGGCCACAACGACGCAGCTTTTCACGCATCCAGAGAGGTGACGGAGCCTTCACGTTAATACCTTTAACGATACGCCCCAGGTAGCGTGGGCACGCATTTGGCGCTTCAACACGAATAGCCAAGGTATCGGCGATCGTTACCGCTACCGGGCTCATATCAGGTTCATTGAGCGGTAACTTGTTCAGCACGGCAACATCACGCGCTACACCAATGATGCCCAAACAATCAGCACGGTTTGGCGTGACACTGATTTCGATTGTATTGTCATTAAGCTTCAAATATTCACGAATGTCGGTACCGATAGGCGCGTCTTCCGGCAGTTCTATAATGCCGTTGTGATCATCTGATATTGCCAGTTCGGAAAACGAACACAGCATGCCTTCAGAAGGCTCTCCGCGCAATTTGGCAGCTTTGATTTTAAAATCACCTGGTAACACTGCACCTACCGTCGCAACCGCAACTTTAAGACCGGTGCAGCAGTTCGGCGCGCCACAAACGATGTCCAGCAGCCTTTCACCACCGACATCCACTTTTGTTACGCGCAACTTGTCAGCATTGGGGTGTTGCCCACACTCCACTACGTGGCCTACTACCACACCGTGAAAGTCGCCAGATACTGATTCAACACCGTCTACTTCCAGGCCGGCCATGGTGATTTGTTCTGATAATGCCTCACTGCTGATGGCCGGGTTTACCCACTCGCGCAACCAGAGTTCACTGAATTTCATGTGATATTCCCGCCTTACTTAAACTGTTTGAGGAAACGCAAATCGTTTTCGAAGAACGCACGCAGATCGGTGACACCGTAACGCAGCATTGTCAGACGCTCCATCCCCATACCGAAAGCAAAGCCAGAATAGACTTCAGGGTCAATTCCTACGTTGCGCAATACATTCGGATGCACCATGCCGCAGCCCAACACTTCCAGCCACTTACCATTTTTGCCCATGACGTCTACTTCAGCGGAAGGCTCAGTAAATGGGAAATAGGAAGGACGGAAACGCACCTGCAAATCCTCTTCAAAGAAGTTGTTCAGGAAATCATGCAGCGTGCCTTTCAGGTTGGTAAAGCTGATGTCTTTATCAACAATCAGTCCCTCCATCTGGTGAAACATTGGGGTGTGCGTTTGATCGTAATCATTGCGATACACCCGGCCAGGCGCGATAACACGGATCGGCGGCGGCTGGTTCTTCATGGTACGGATCTGCACCCCAGAAGTCTGAGTACGCAGCAGACGTGTTGCATCAAACCAGAAGGTATCATGATCGGCACGTGCCGGGTGGTGCCCTGGAATATTCAAAGCGTCGAAGTTATGGTAATCGTCTTCAATTTCAGGACCAGTTTCTACCGAAAAACCCAGTTCGCCGAAGAAAGTTTCAATACGATCTATAGTACGTGTAACTGGATGCAAGCCACCATTCTCTAATCGACGCCCTGGCAGTGAGACATCAATGGTCTCAGCAGCAAGACGTGCGTTCAGGAGCGCAGACTCCAACGCATTCTTACGCGCGTTCAGTGCTTCCTGAACTTCTTGCTTCGCCTGGTTAATCACAGCACCTGCAGCCGGACGTTCTTCTGCAGGTACTTCACGCAGTGACTGCATCTGCAAGGTAAAATGGCCTTTCTTGCCTAAATATTCGACGCGTACTAAATCCAACGCGGCAACATCTTGGGCATCTTCTATGGCGGCCTTGGCACTGGCAACCAGTTCTGCGAGATGTGACATTGCTTTCCCCTTCCTCTGGCCGGTACGGCCCTAAGTAATGATTAGGTAATTTATTTTCTATGGCCTTGGCTCATACCCACAGGACTTCAAGTTACAGACAGCAAGTGGGCAATCCCCCGGGAGCTTAGATAGCAAGTGACCGAGGCGAATATACGCAGCTAACACAGTTGTAGCTTCAAAGACAAAGGGCATGACCAAAAACAAAAAAGCCTCCACGATGGGAGGCTTAGGCGCAACTTTCCGTTTCTTTTCTTACGCGCAAAGCCTCCTGAAATCAGGCGCTAAAGTAAAAAAAGAAACGGGAAATAGCAGCGTGCATGTTTGCATTACCTTACCGATTTAGTGACTATCAGTGTTACTGCGTAAGCCAATCAAAGTCAATATATCTATCTAAAACAATGAGTAAAAGAGGGAGCAAGCCCCCTCTTCTGACTTTCTTACGCCAGAGCTGCTTTCGCTTTTTCAACCAGTGCGCCAAAGGCCACTTTGTCGAATACCGCGATATCAGCCAAGATCTTACGATCAATTTCAATAGAGGCTTTTTTCAGGCCATTAATGAACTTGCTGTAAGATAGGCCGTTCTGACGAGCAGCAGCGTTGATACGTGCAATCCACAGCTGACGGAACTGACGCTTACGTTGACGACGGTCACGGTAAGCATACTGTCCTGCTTTGATTACTGCCTGGAAGGCAACACGATAAACGCGCGAACGGGCACCGTAGTAGCCTTTCGCCTGCTTCATAATTTTCTTGTGACGTGCGCGTGCAATTACACCACGTTTTACGCGAGCCATATGCTCTCTCCTAAAGTCTTATTCTTGATTCAAAAAAATATAGCTTATGCGTACGGCAGGCACGCACTAACCAGGACCAGATCGTTTTTAGACACCATGCCTTTCGGACGCAGGTGACGTTTACGCTTGGTTGCTTTTTTGGTCAGAATATGACGCAGGTTGGCATGTTTACGCTTAAAACCACCGCTGCCGGTTTTTTTGAAGCGCTTGGCTGCACCACGTACAGTTTTAATCTTTGGCATTTTAATTAAATCCACTTCGCATTGTTAAACAACGAATCGGTAAGGCGAACAAAACCCGCACAATGCAAGCGCTGTGCGGGTCATATTACTTGGAAGCCTTACTGTTTCTTCTTGGGTGCGAGCACCATAATCATCTGACGGCCTTCAATCTTCGTAGGGAAGGATTCGACCACTGCCAGATCACTATCTTCACACAAATCTTTACGGACGCGATTAAGCACCTCCATACCGATCTGCTGGTGCGCCATTTCACGCCCGCGGAAACGCAGGGTGATCTTGGCTTTATCGCCATCTTCCAGAAAGCGAGTCAGGTTGCGTAGTTTGACCTGATAGTCGCCATCATCGGTACCAGGACGGAATTTGATTTCCTTGACCTGAATAACTTTTTGCTTCTTCTTCTGTTCTTTGGTCGACTTGCTCTTCTCATAGAGGAATTTGCCATAATCCATGATTCGGCAAACTGGCGGTTCGGCATTTGGGCTGATCTCTACTAAATCGACGCCCGCTTCCTCAGCTTTTTCAAGAGCTTCATTCAGACTGACTATGCCAATCTGCTCGCCATCGACGCCGGTCAGGCGAACTTCTTGCGCGCGAATTTCTCTGTTAATGCGATTTGGACGCGCCGGTTGAACTCGTTTTCCGCCTTTAATACTTTATTCCTCCAGTTGATGAAGACTACGGCTGCGGATCTCTTTAAGCAGCTTGTCTACGACTTCGTTTACATCCAGACTTCCCAAGTCTTTGCCGCGGCGAGTACGAACGGCAACTTTGCCTGCTTCGACCTCTTTATCACCGCACACCAGCATGTAGGGAACTCGACGTAAAGTATGTTCGCGAATTTTAAAGCCAATCTTCTCGTTTCTCAAGTCCGCTTTTGCTCTAATTCCTGCATCTTGCAGTTTTTTGGTCAATTGCTGGACATAATCAGACTGACTGTCGGTGATATTCATCACCACTACCTGCACCGGAGCAATCCAGGTTGGGTAGAAACCGGCATATTCTTCGGTAAGAATACCGATAAAACGCTCCATGGAGCCAAGAATCGCACGGTGAATCATCACCGGAACCACGCGTTCGTTGTTTTCGCCGACATACGACGCGCCTAAACGGCCCGGTAAGAAGAAATCGAGTTGCACGGTACCACATTGCCATGCGCGATCCAAACAATCATGCAAGGTAAATTCAATTTTAGGTCCGTAGAACGCTCCCTCACCCGGCTGATATTCAAACGGAATCCCGTTTTCAGTCAGCGCAGCCGCCAGATCGTCTTCAGCCCGAGTCCACATATCATCGGTACCAATGCGCTTCTCGGGACGGGTAGAAAGTTTCACCGCAATCTTTTCAAAGCCAAAAGTACCGTACATGTCGTAAACCATTTTAATGCAGTCGTTTACTTCGGCACGAACCTGATCTTCAGTACAAAAGATATGTGCATCATCCTGGGTAAAGCCACGTACGCGCATCAGGCCATGCAGCGAACCCGATGGTTCATTACGGTGGCAACTGCCGAACTCCCCCATACGAAGCGGCAGGTCACGGTAAGATTTTAGCCCTTGATTGAAGATCTGCACATGACCAGGGCAGTTCATCGGCTTGATGCAGTATTCACGATTTTCCGACGACGTAGTAAACATGGCATCTTTGTAATTTTCCCAGTGCCCGGTTTTTTCCCACAGCACTCGGTCCATCATGAACGGCCCCTTCACTTCCTGATACTGGTACTCTTTGAGCTTCATGCGTACAAAAGCTTCCAGTTCACGGAAAATGGTCCAACCATCGTTGTGCCAGAACACCATACCCGGAGCTTCTTCCTGCATATGGTACAGGTCGAGCTGTTTGCCGATCTTACGGTGGTCACGTTTGGCAGCTTCTTCCAGACGTTGCAAATAAGCATTCAACTGCTTCTTGTCTGCCCAGGCGGTGCCATAGACACGTTGCAACATTTTGTTTTTGCTGTCGCCCCGCCAGTATGCACCTGAGGTTTTTTGCAGTTTGAAATGATGGCAAAAACGCATATTCGGTACATGCGGGCCACGGCACATATCGATGTATTCTTCGTGGTGATACAGTCCGGGACGGTCATCACGACTGACGTTTTCATCCAGAATCGCTACCTTGTAGATTTCACCACGGGCAACAAAGGTATCGCGGGCCTCTTGCCAACTCACTTTTTTCTTGATGACATCATAATCTTTGTCGGCCAATTCATGCATCCGCTTCTCCAGCAGATCCAGATCTTCCTGCGTCAGAGTATGGTCGATGTCAACGTCATAGTAGAAACCGTTATCGATCACCGGGCCAATGGCCATTTTAGTATTCGGCCACAATTGTTTGATCGCATGGCCCAGTAGGTGCGCACAAGAGTGGCGCATGATTTCCAGGCCTTCAACGTCTTTGATGGTGATAATTGCCAATTGAGCATTGGATTCGATTAGATCGCTAGCATCCACCAATTCACCGTTTACACGGCCTGCTATACAGGCTTTGGCTAGGCCAGGGCCAATATCTCGGGCAACATCCATAGCGGAAACGGCATGGTCGTAATGACGCTGACTTCCGTCAGGAAGAGTAATAACAGGCATTCATAATTCCTTATCTACAGTGGTGACCCACACGACAGATCACATGCAGTACAGATATCTTGTTAGTATCAAGTAAACTATGCACCATATCTTGCCCACAATTGCCAGATTGGTACAAAGCTTGTCTTGCCGGTAAATAGCTTGTTAGGCATTGCGAATAGTAACATTAAATTTGTTGAGGATAAATAAAGCACAGGCCGTCTCTTAATCGGTGACATAACGTTTAATGACACTGCCTGCTCGGCGTCTCAGTGCATCTACCTCAGATCAAGACCATAAATTACCTTCAGGCCAAGGAAATAGTAATAATGCAACCCCTTTCGCCACAAAAACAAACGCCCTTATGGCGTATCTATCTAATTTTCTTAGTGCCGATGGTGCTATCTAATTTCTTGCAAGGATTTTCTGGTACGCTCAATGGGATTTACATCGGCCAAATGCTCGGCACACAGGCACTGGCCGCTATATCTGGCATGTTTCCGATTGTTTTTTTCTTTATTTCATTAGTGATTGGTATCGGTGCTGGTGCATCGGTGCTGGTGGGGCAAGCTTGGGGCGCCAATGAACCAGAGAAAGTGAAAACCATTGCCGGTACGGCGCTGATGTTAGGTTTACTGATTGGTTTGCTGACTGCCGTATTTGGTAGCCTGTTTGCACCACAAGCGTTACGGCTGTTGGGAACACCGGCTGACGTGTTTGAAGAAGCCGTTGCTTACGCACGTATTATGATGCTGATTATGCCACTGCTGTTGGTGTTTATTCTTTTCACTCAGCTGTTACGTGGCGTTAGTGACACTGTTTCCCCACTGTTGGCACTCCTATTGTCCACCTTTATCGGCTTGCTGCTTACCCCCGCACTGATCCGTGGCTGGTTGGGCCTAATGCCTATGGGTATACAGAGCGCAGCACTGGCTGGTATGCTCGGTAATATTATGGCAATGCTCTATCTGGCATTACGCCTGCGTCGAAAAAAACATGTATTAGCCCCTGACCGTGTCATGTTTCTCGCCCTGAAGTTAAACGCCGAGGTATTACGCAAAGTTTTACGCATCGGCTTGCCAACTGGCTTACAGATGGTGGTGATTTCGTTATCTGAACTGGTGATCCTAACACTCGTTAACCATCACGGTTCAAATGCAACAGCCGCGTACGGTGCAGTGACACAAATCGTCAATTATGTACAATTCCCTGCACTATCAATTGCCATCACAGCTTCGATCCTTGGTGCTCAGGCTATCGGTGCAGGCCACACAGAACGTATCGCTCCGATCCTGCGCACAGGCCTATTGATAAATTTCTGGCTGACAGGCACCCTGATTATCGCTGTATACTTGCTTTCACACTGGCTATTAAGCCTATTCCTTACTGATTTGCAGGTACTGGCCGACGCTCAACACCTCCTGCATATCATGCTGTGGAGCATGTTGGTATTTGGTTTCCAGGCCATTGTCAGTGGTATCATGCGCGCCAGCGGTGTTGTCCTGGTACCAGTGGCTATCTCTGTTTTATGTATTGCCGCCATTCAGTTACCAGCGGCCTACCTGTTGAGCCAAAGATTTGGTCTGGAAGGTGTATGGATGGCGTTCCCCATCGCTTATCTAGCCATGCTTGCGCTACAGACAGCGTTCTATTGCCTGGTATGGAGACACAGAAAAATTGAGCGTTTGGTCTAGCACTGTTTAAATTACATGTTCTTTATTAAGGTTTTGATTAAACCTGTCGCTCATCATCTTTGTTGGGGTTTGTTTTTATGTCGACTATTTTGCAGTTGTTTCAAGCCATAGGGCTGGGACTGGTTTTACTGCTACCGCTGGCTAATCCACTCACAACCGTGGCGTTATTACTTGGCCTTTCGGGCAATATGACAAGTGAAGAACGCAATAAACAATCATTGATGGCGTCAGTCTACGTGTTCGCTATCATGACAGTGGCTTTCTACGCCGGCCAGTTAGTGATGAAAACCTTCGGCATTTCCATTCCTGGCTTGCGCATCGCCGGTGGGTTAATTGTCGCCTTTATCGGTTTTCGCATGCTGTTCCCGCAACAAAGTACCGATGAACTACCTGAAGTAGAAAGCAAAAGTCGAGAGCTGCGCAAAAAAACCTCTGCCAATATCGCCTTTGTTCCCTTGGCTATGCCGAGTACTGCTGGGCCAGGTACCATCGCCATGATTATCAGTTCGGCATCCAGCATTAAAGAAAATATGTTGGGCTTTACGCATTGGGTTTTACTGGTCGCGCCTGTGGCGACATTCTTCGCCATATCAATCATTCTCTGGGTGTGTTTACGCAGTTCTACAGGGATCATGAAGCTGGTTGGCAGAAGCGGCATCGAGGCGATATCACGTTTGATGGGGTTTCTGCTGGTCTGTATGGGCGTCCAGTTTATTATCAATGGTGTGTTTGAATTGATCACCACTTATGTTCCGGTCAATTAGCCTTCCCGGCTCCGCAGCCAAGTTTTCCACTGCGGAGCTGCCCTCTTCCTAAAAAGCTCAGTACAAGGCTAAAAACCAGCATTGGACCTATTGTCCAAAGATTCCTGCGGCTTAGTATCATGCACTGGCTGCAGCAACGAAACGGCGTATTTCCGCAATATGCTGTGCACCATAAGCGCATTGCCCAACCTCGATCTTTGGTTTGTTTCGACCATGAAAGTCGCTACCACAGGTAACAAAGACCGAACGATCAACAGCAAACTCATACAGTTGACTGGCCAAGGCGGGCGAGTGATAACTTGAGAAGACCTCTACGCCCATCACCCCCGCTTTTAAAATATCATTAATCACCTGCGTGTGGCCCTGTTTAATATTAGCGCCAATGTGTGCCAATACGGGTATGCCACCATTATGGCGGATCACATCAACCGTATCGCTCATTGCAGGATAAGTGACTGGCATGTAGCACACCTTTCCAGGACCAAAGAAGTCCCAGTAAAAGTTGATTAATGGCATATCTGATCTGTTACCACCAGCGCGGTATGGAATCAATAATGGATGATCGTGATTACGCTCATCTTCAAGTATCACTTCGCCCATCTGTTCTTCTTGTGGAATGGCGCCGGCGCACACCTGTTCCAAACGTTGTTCATCAAGGTAAAAGTTAAGCCCTCGCAACTTTTCAAATTTTCTAGGCGTCAGCTCACGTTGGATCGCGCTGAAGTTATTGTGGATATCAACAAAATCATCACTGGGCTTGAAGCCATAACCAAGCAGGTGGTAATTACGTTCACCAAAGGTGCAGTCAATCTCAATGCCAGACAATACATTTAAACTGGACGATGCCAGCGCCTTGGCTTCAGGCACAGAATGGGCATTGTTATGATCCGTTACTGCCAGCGTATCAATACCATTCGCCTTACAGCGTGCAATAAGGACCTCAACCGGAAAATCCGCGTCATCGCTGTAGTTGGAGTGCATATGCAGGTCAATTTTTTCCATTGGAAATATCCTTTTGAAAACGCACGGTGATTAAATCCAGATGAATGCTGAGGGTGAGATCTTATCGTCTCATGAACCCCTCTGTTATCGGTGCTCAATGAAGATAAGAATTTGACTGTCGCTATCGAGCTGTGGACCTGCGCTTTGCGAAAAGCACAGCCGCATTCTGTACCTAAAAAAGAAAACCGGCATTCAGAGCCGGTTTCAGTGAATTTGTTGCTATTCGAGCATCGCTTGATAAGCTGTGGTGACTTTCCACAAGTAACGCGGTGCTTGCGGAGCCGGATGTTTCTTTTGAATATGCTGATAAAATTCATCCGGGCTCATCTGGTTAATTCGGTTGACTGCCACGCGTTTATCCGGTGAGAAGGTTCGCAACATAGCGCCTGCGCCATTAACGTAAGAAACAATAGTGGCATAGCGTAATGTTTGTGGATTGGAGATCCCGGCTAACTGCTGCCTTTGAAGAATATTGATATAGGCTGTTCCTAAATCAATATTAACCGCCGGATCTTTCAACTCACGTGAACTTGGCTGGCCGTTTTTTCCCTTCATACGGTAAGCATCTCGCCCAGCAGTGGAGGGTTTTAATTGCATTAATCCCACCGCATTCGACGTACTAACAACATTGGGGTTAAACCCGGACTCTACCTGAATAATCGCTTTGATCAGATTTTCATCAACACCATAACTGTTGGCAGCATTGCGGATATAGTCGCTATAGGCAACAGGTGTTCCGGTACGATTGCTTGGTATTTTTGATGGAGGTTTCAACCAACCACCTGACGTACCATTAACTACTACATTATCACTTGTTTGCGGTTTCTCAGCGCAACCAGCCAACAGGATAAATGCCGTTAGGCAACCTATTTTTATTTTCACAGAATCCCTCACTCCTAAGTCTCTGAGCCGCGCAGCATGTACAACTTGTAAGGATGCCTGCCATAACTTTTTTACCTTCTTTTCAGGCTATCCATATACCAAGATGTGATTTATGAGTCAACCTCCATCCACCGTTGAGCTGGCGACTTAATGCTAATACCCCCCATCAAGGGTTTTTCAAATCGGTTCTGGAACAATTTATTGCTTAATTGCCACCTATCGGCAACTTAGAGTTGCTTGACATATATAAAAAACTTCTCAAAACCTTACGCGAATCTCTTTGGGAAAATTACCGAAATGCAGAAAGCGTTCTACAGTAACTAAATTAAGCAGTTAAGTTACATACTGATACGTAAAATGCTATAACTCTCCCAGCAGTATTTTTTGACAAAAAATAACCCTCTTCCAGAAGTTATTGACGCTTGACTTCGCCACTTACGATATTGATAATGATTCTCATTTAAGGGGAAAAACGTCACAATGCCAATGAAAAGTATTTTATTTCATAATTTTACATCAACCTTTCTTCGTCCCTTTGCTTTGTGTTGCCTGCTGCTAAGCACTTTTGCCACTCCCCAACTGACAATGGCAAAAGAAAAGCTGCGCGTAGTGACCACCTTTACAATTATTCAAGATATCGCTCAAAACGTGGCGGGTGATGCCGCAGTCGTAGAATCTATCACCAAGCCGGGTGCTGAAATCCACGACTATCAACCCACGCCGCGAGATATCGTAAAAGCGCAACATGCCGACCTGATTTTATGGAACGGAATGAATCTGGAACGCTGGTTCCAACGTTTCTTTGAAAATATAAAACAAGTCCCCGCAGCCGTTGTCACTGAAGGCATTGTTCCGATGCCAATCCATGAAGGCCCCTATAACGCTAACCCTAACCCTCACGCATGGATGTCACCGACCAATGCTCTAATTTATATAGAGAATATTCGCAAGGCACTGGTTCAGTATGATCCTGTCAATGAAGAAACTTATAATCAGAATGCCAAAGCCTACGCTAAAAAAATTGCTGCGCTGGATGCCCCACTTCGCGCACGTTTAGCACGCATTCCAGAAAACCAACGCTGGTTAGTCACCAGCGAGGGAGCCTTCAGTTATCTGGCTAAAGACTATCAGTTAAAAGAAGTTTACCTTTGGCCAATCAACGCTGATGAGCAGGGTTCGCCTCAACAAGTGCGTCGTGTCATTGATACTGTTCGAGCCAACCATATTCCGGTCGTATTCAGTGAAAGCACTATCTCGGATAAACCTGCAAAGCAAGTAGCAAAAGAAACCGGTGCTCAGTACGGTGGCATCCTATATGTCGACTCACTGTCTGCTCCAGACGGGCCAGTGCCAACCTATGTCGACCTGCTTAATGCCACAGTACAAACTATCGCTAAGGGATTTAATCAATGAGCATAGAGGCTTTTATCCGCCCAGAACTCAGCGTAGAGGACGTCACTGTAACCTATAACAATGGCCATACGGCGATCCATAATGCCAGCTTTGCGCTTAGTGGCGGCTCAATTTGTGCCTTGGTTGGTGTGAACGGCAGCGGCAAATCTACTCTGTTCAAAAGCATCATGGGATTAGTGAGGCCAACTTCAGGAAAGGTGCGTTTGAATGAACAACCCGTTGTCGATGCACTGAAAAAAAATGTCATAGCCTATGTACCGCAGACTGAAGATGTTGACTGGAATTTTCCGGTATTAGTAGAAGATGTGGTAATGATGGGCCGTTACGGCAAGATGAATTTCCTGCGAATACCAAAAAAAGAGGATCGTTTGCGGGTTGACAAAGCCCTGGAACGTGTTGGTCTGAATGAGTTGCGCAAACGGCAGATTGGTGAACTTTCCGGTGGACAGAAGAAACGTGTTTTCCTGGCACGCGCTTTGGCCCAGCAAGGCACCGTCTTACTCCTTGATGAGCCTTTTACCGGTGTTGATGTCAAAACCGAAAACGCCATTATCGAGCTGTTACGCTCCTTGCGCGATGAAGGCCATCTCATTTTAGTCTCAACCCACAACCTTGGCAGCGTACCAGAATTCTGTGATCGGGTTATCCTGATTAATCGAACGGTACTCGCCACCGGACCTATTGAAACCACCTTTACGCAAAGCAATCTAGAGCTGGCCTTTGGTGGCGTTTTGCGTCATATCAACCTTTCCGCTACCGATCTGCACGACGATAACGATCCTCGCACGGTGACGGTACTCACCGACGATGAACGTCCCGCAGTGTTTTACGGGCATACTAAAAGCGACCCTCCCGCACAGAGCCAGCAAAAGGAGAAAAAACCTGATGCTTGAGCTTCTGCTGCAACCTTTTACTTATAACTATATGGTCAAAGCTATATGGGTTAGCGCTATCGTAGGTGCAACCTGTGCTTTTCTTTCAGCCTATCTGATGCTGAAAGGATGGTCGTTGATGGGGGATGCGCTTTCCCACTCTGTTGTACCTGGTGTCGCAGGCGCTTATGCGCTCGGTTTACCTTACGCTGCGGGAGCATTTTTTACCGGTATGCTGGCAGCTTTGGCGATGACGCTGGTTCGTCACATCACCCGCCTACGCGAAGACGCGATTATCGGGTTCATTTTCTCTACTTTCTTCGCTGTCGGGTTACTGATCATTTCACTTAACCCTACCTCGGTAAACGTACAGTCGATTATTTTTGGCAATATTCTCGGTATCGCTGACGAGGACGTACTGCAGGTTGAGATAATTATTGGTGTTTCATTAGTGGTCCTCTTTCTGGTGTGGAAAGATCTGTTGGCAGTATTTTTTGACGAAAGCCATGCGGTGTCGATAGGCCTTTCACCGCTAAAATTGAAGATTCTGTTTTTTACCCTGCTCAGTGCCTGTACCGTTGCCGCGCTGCAGACTGTCGGAGCAATTTTAGTGATCGCCATGGTTATCACTCCCGGTGCCACCGCTTATTTGCTAACAGACCGTTTTAGTCGGCTAGTCCTTATCGCCATTGCGATTGGTGCAATGACGAGCGGTATTGGAGCCTATCTGAGTTTCTTCCTTGATGGCGCAACCGGTGGCGTGATTGTAACGTTACAAACGTTGGTCTTTTTAGTTGCTTTTCTGTTTGCCCCCAAACACGGGCTATTTGCAGCTAGGCGTCGTGCAGCAAGCGCTAATCCTGCAGGGAGTAACTGATGGGGATCCTTTATCAATGGTTTTCTGAGCCGTTTGCTTATCCATTTATGCAACGGGCGATCATCGCAGCGATCGTCACAGGCGTGGTATGTGCCATCTTGTCCTGCTATCTGGTGCTGAAAGGCTGGTCACTAATGGGGGATGCTATCTCACACGCCGTTCTACCCGGGATTGTTCTGGCCTTTATACTGGGAATTCCACTGGCAATTGGCGCATTCGTTTCCGGTATTTTTTGTGCTGTCGCAACGGGTTACCTGAAAGAAAATAGCCGAGTAAAAGAAGATACGGTCATGGGGATCGTGTTTTCCGGTATGTTTGCTTTTGGACTGGTGCTATTTGCCCGCATAGACACCGACCAGCACCTTAGCCACATTCTGTTCGGTAACATGCTGGGTATCACCAATGATGAATTGAAACAGACGCTCTGGATTGCCGGCATCACATTGGCAATCGTGATAACCAAGCGCAAAGACCTGATGCTTTACTGTTTTGATGCCAGTCATGCGCGAGTTATTGGCTTGCCGGTAAAATTGCTGCATTACGGCTTACTGTGTTTATTGGCATTAACCATTGTGGCTTCATTACAAGCTGTAGGGGTGATCTTGGTGATCGCAATGCTGATCGCGCCAGGGATTATTGCCTTTATGCTATGCCGCACCTTTGAGCGTATGCTGATCGTTGCAACCTTGGTTTCCGTCTTTTCCTCAGTTCTGGGAACGTTAATCAGTTTCCATATCGATGGTGCAACCGGCCCATGTATCGTAATCGTTCAGGCGTTCCTGTTTGTAGCCACCCTGCTCTACACTCATTTTAAGCCATTCCAGGCCACCCTCGCCAAAGATCAATAACCTTTCGCCCGGCATCACCGGGCTTTATTGCCGCTGGTAAATATTGGGCCTAGCGATATGCCAGACAAAGTTCTGCTGGTTGGTCGGCTCATATTCCACTTTTTGATACAGCCAAGGGACACTGCTGGTCACCAGTATAATACGGCGTAAACGCTGTAATACAGGATGTTTCAACGAACAATTCAACAACCAAACTGCCAACCCGCCCCCCCTCAAATTCTGGCACCACAAAGACGTCACACAAATAACCAAAGATAGAGACCAAAACACAAGCTGTTATCTATTGAGAGACGCACCGTTTCCAAAAAATCCCCTTCGCCCAGCGGGTAGTGGTTAGAAATGCATGAGTAAGGGGCAGACCCAACTCGCTTTTATTGGTGCTGATGATATGAAATTCACCACACTGCCAATCTAAACTCAAGTCCATTCGCTACTTCTATTAAGCCATACTGATGATCATGTTAGATGTGACAACCCGATTGAAATTACTGAATAGCGGGCAAGTTACTTTGTTCTTAAAATAACCAATAGCGTATATACTTTGACCTGATGTCCAGCGGCAATATTTTTACCAAAGATGATGCCACTGTGCGTCACATCGGGTTTTCGCAGCAGGAAATACGCTAACCTAATGAAATCGCAGGCAACATAAGGGGATTACTATGTGGCAAGCCGTTAGCCGTCTGCTCAGTGAGCATCTTGGCAACGCAGAAATCCGCGAAAGGACTGAACTGCCAGGGGGGGAAGTTCATTCTGCATGGCGTGTGAGTTACGGTGACAGCGAGGTGTTTGTGAAATGCAACGTACGCGAAATGTTACCTATATTCACCGCAGAGGCCGATCAGTTAGCATTGCTGGCACGCAGTAAAACCGTGCATGTCCCCGAAGTGTACGGCGTTGGCAGCGATCGCGACTACAGTTTCCTGTTATTAGAGTATCAAGCACTTAAACCATTAGATGCACATAACGCGCACTGTTTGGGCCAGCAATTAGCCCGCCTGCATCAATGGAGTGAGCAACCCCAATTCGGTCTTGATTTCGACAATGACTTGGCAACTACGCCACAACCCAACGCTTGGCAACGCCGCTGGGCTGAATTCTTTGCGGAACAACGTATCGGCTGGCAGCTACAGCTGGCAGCCGAGAAAGGTATGACTTTTGGGGACATCGATGAAATTATCGATCTTGTTTACTTAAGATTGCAAAACCACCAACCACAGCCTTCTCTTTTGCACGGCGACCTCTGGCCTGCCAACTGCGCATTAGCGGCAGAGTCGCCAATCCTGTTTGACCCGGCCTGCTACTGGGGCGATCGAGAGTGCGATTTGGCAATGTTACCGCTCTATCCCAATTTACCTGCTCAAATTTATGATGGCTACCAGAGCATCTGGCCATTAGAGCCAGGTTTTATTGAGCGCCAACCATTGTATCAACTTTACTATATGCTTAATCGCAGCAATCTGTTTGGTGGCCAACATCTGGTCGCAGCACAGCGAGCGGTTGAAATGCTGATGCACCCAGAAAAATGCTAATCAGTAAAATGACTAGGGCGTTGTACGCAGCGCCCCGATAAATTATCGGCAATCAGACTGTACCAGCCATTTGGCCCAATAGTTTGAGCACAAAGTAAGCCACAACGGCAATCATAATCGGTAGGATATACAGCGGAAAGTATTGCAGGAATATTGTATGGTGCGGCAATGAAAGTCGTTCTTCCAACTGCTTGCGTGTCAATCCCTCACTTCCCTTGGCCTTTTCCAGAATCATCTGATCTTCCAACCCTTCGCGGATAAACTTAACCTGGCGTGACATCCTGGCTCCAGAAGCTTGTAATGCCAACCCCACAAAGATCAAAAAATAGATGATGAGAAACATCATGTTAGCGCCACCAAATAAGTTTTTTCCTGCATCAGGTACTGGCGAGTTGTACCAAAAAATATTCAGGAACGGCGTATTGAAACGCACCATATCAACAATGACGTGCACAAAATCCAGCATCACTGTATTAATTCCTTTTGATTTATCACCGTGCTGATACAAGAAGCCCAACAGTGAAACCAACGTTGAGAGTAATGCAGGGATAAAAACAACCCATCCGAAGATACGTTTTAGTATGGCAATACGCCCAGCCTGTTGATACGTCATGCGCTTCCCTTTTAAGTAATATACCGATATCCAAGTACAGTTAGGCTGTAACGAAGCGACTTGGATGAACTTGGTTATCTGCGTTGTTGGCACAAATACTTTGGACCCTGGCTGCGTGAAATAACTGCCACCTACACAGTCCCAGTGCCAAATGACCAGCAGTAAAATAGCCCTAATGGGATAGGTGTCTAAGTCTACCTTCAGTTGACGAAACTCACCCACTGTTTTCTTTTTACAAAACCAGTTAATTTTGCGCCCCTTCTCTCCAAACTACATCGCGAAAGCGTTAAATTGATTAGACTTTAGAATAACCCGTGTTTTGGCAAAATAAGTAAATCGTTAGTAGTACAGGCTCTAGGGTTAAAAATGGTACAGTGAATAAAATTTTCTTTATTGGAGGAGCAGAAGTTAATGGCTTATTTGCAACATATCGACAGTGCTATTTTTGACATGGATGGTTTGTTGATAGATTCCGAACCCCTGTGGTTACAAGCGGAGCTGGATATTTTTGGTGCGTTAGGACTGGATCTGTCGGACCGCAATAAGCTGCCAGATACGCTTGGTCTGCGCATCGATTTGGTCGTTAACATGTGGTACCAGGCAATGCCATGGCAAGGAGTCTCTAAACAAGAAGTGTCTGAGCGAATAATTGAACGTACTCTCGAACTGGTTAAGGAAAAACGTCCACTGTTACCCGGTGTACAACAATCCTTAGAGCTGTGCCGTAGCCTAGACCTGAATATCGGCCTCGCTTCAGCATCTCCTTTACATATGCAACAGCAAGTATTGAAAATGTTTGGTCTGGAAAACTATTTTGATCAGTTGGTTTCAGCAGAATTCTTGCCCTACAGCAAACCACACCCGGAAGTTTATCTGATTGCTGCTGAACGTTTAGGTAGCGAACCACAGCACTGTATTACTCTTGAGGACTCTTTCAACGGTATGATTGCAACCAAGGCTGCACGTATGCGCTCCATTGTTATTCCTGCACAAGCGTACCGTCAGGACCCTCGCTGGGCCCTGGCTGACTATAAGCTTCAGAGTCTTGAGCACTTGAGAGCCATTCATTTGTCCTAAATAGGCGTTCTTAATACCGCGACACATCACGCTTCTGGCAGGTGGGAATGATGAACACCGTGAACCCTCTCTAGGGGCTCGTATCGCGCATCCGCGCTCAACGGCCGGCTAACCTACATCATTCACACCTGTAGCACTATTATGCGCTATTTAGAAATTGCCATTGTGCTATAAAAACCGTACAGCACCAATAAATAAAACTTAGTTTCATTTTAATTGAATTGTTATGTCATTTTAAATATGCTGCCATAATGAAGAAAACTCCAGGCATACTATGGCAATGTCACTGCCACACAGAGCCAAGCGGTTACCTGGTGTTTTCTTCACTAATCTAAACAGCCAGTTCCCTCCTTAACGATTCTCTTTTTTATAAACCTAGACTGTATAGTCCGTATTTTATACAACTCATTGTATCTCTGACATAAAATTGCTTTTCGTTACAGGGTAACTACTTTCATAACTGTGAAAATTACCATATACTGGATAAATCAACAGATTAATATCCAGAGTAGTACACTAATGACCGCGGAAGGACATCTCATTTTCTCAGTTGCTTGCGCGATCTTCGCCAAGAAAGCAGAGGTGACACCTGAACTCACCACTGGCGACTGGTGGCATATCATTCCTGCAGCAATTCTTACCTCATTGTTACCCGACATAGACCATCCAAAATCCGTATTAGGTCAGCGCTTGCGTTGGATAGCCGTACCGGTATCACGTGCTTTTGGCCATCGTGGATTCACTCATAGCCTGCTGGCCATAGCCGGTGGCATGATGCTATTTCAGCTAGACGTGCCGCGCAGTTGGCCAATACCTGCTGATGTACTACACGCCATGATCGTAGGTTACTTCAGCCATCTTTTGGCCGACATGCTCACTCCTGCGGGAGTCCCACTATTGTGGCCCTGTCGTTGGCGTTTCTGCATACCATTATTACATTCACAAAAAAGTAACCAGATGGAGCGTCTGCTGTGCCTGTGCCTGGTTGCGTTTGCCATCTATTGGCAAGGCGGCTATACCTTGCCCGTACACTCCTATCTCGAACAAATAAAAAATATTCGACTGTGATCACAAAAAAATGTTGATTTATTACTCTTTAAGTCGATTTTTTGAACAAAACCGCAAAGAAAATTATATTAAATTCCATTTGGTTATAAATGAGCTTTACAGCAAACTGTTACGATATTTACATCGCTACGCATGAATGAGTAGCTCATTGACTAAAAGAAAAAGATTGGAGAAATGGGTATGAATCTACCGCTCGTATTAAACGTGGTGGTTTTTATTGCCCTCCTTTTGCTGCTGGCGCAAACCCGCCGTAAGCAATGGAGTCTGGCAAAGAAAGTGTTAGTAGGATTGGTGATTGGTGTGGTGTTTGGCTTAGCACTGCAGTTGATTTATGGCGCAGATAATCCGATTCTAAAAACATCCATCAGTTGGTTTAACATCGTCGGTAATGGCTATGTACAACTGCTGCAAATGATTGTCATGCCGTTGGTTTTCGTTTCCATCCTGAGCGCAGTAGCCAAGCTGCATACGGCCTCCTCATTAGGCAAAATAAGTTTTTTAACTATTGGTACTCTGCTCTTCACTACACTAATCGCTGCACTTGTGGGCATTCTGGTCACTAACCTGTTTGGGTTAACGGCACATGGTTTAGTTCAAGGTACACAGGAAACAGCACGATTATCAGCGATTGAAAGCAACTACGTGGGCAAGGTTGCAGATCTCAGCGTCCCGCAATTGGTGCTGTCATTTATTCCCAAAAACCCATTTGCCGATTTAACCGGGGCTAATCCAACATCTATCATCAGCGTTGTCATTTTCGCTGCCTTCCTCGGGGTTGCATCACTGCAACTGCTCAAAGATGAGCACGATAAAGGCCAGCGTGTATTAGCCGCTATTGATACCCTACAAGCTTGGGTAATGAAGTTGGTACGTCTGGTAATGAAACTGACCCCATACGGTGTACTGGCTTTAATGGCGAAGGTCGTTGCGGGTTCTAATATTAGCGACATCCTCAAGCTTGGCGGCTTTGTTATTGCCTCGTATCTCGGTCTGGCAGTTATGTTCGTCGTTCATGCCATTGTATTGAGTATTGTCGGGGTTAACCCTCTGAAATTTTTCCGCAAAGTTTTGCCTGTGCTAACTTTTGCTTTTACCAGCCGTTCCAGCGCTGCCAGTATTCCATTGAACGTTGAAGCACAAACTCGCCGTCTGGGCGTACCAGAATCCATCGCTAGCTTTTCTGCATCATTTGGTGCCACTATCGGCCAAAATGGCTGTGCGGGCCTTTATCCGGCAATGTTGGCAGTGATGGTTGCACCGACAGTAGGCATCAATCCACTAGACCCCATTTGGATCGCCACCCTGGTTGGAATTGTAACCATCAGTTCCGCAGGGGTTGCTGGTGTCGGCGGTGGCGCAACTTTCGCAGCGCTGATCGTTCTTCCTGCAATGGGACTGCCCGTTACTTTGGTTGCTCTGCTAATTTCTGTTGAACCATTAATCGATATGGGCCGTACGGCATTGAACGTCAGTGGGTCAATGACAGCGGGTACGGTTACCAGCCAATTAATGAAGCAGACCGATAAAACCATTATGAATGGCGATGACGAAGTCGACTTGGCACAGCATTGATTTAGTCAGAGTACGGCCACGTACTCTGACTTTTAGCGCAATCTGAACCCGTGGTATTACTATATCCCCCACCCTGTGAACACGACACAAACAGGGTGTTTTAGTTTAAAAGCACGACGCAAAAAGATTATGTCCACCGGCAAAGACATTTATTCCGTACCCAGATAGCGCGTATTATTGGCTAAAACGGGTAGTCGTGATAACCCATCTGCTCCGAGATCAGACGTGCAGCAGTATGCAACTGCGCGACGTATCCTTCTTTAGCTTCTTCAGAGAAACGGATTGTTGGGAAGGAAATACTTAAACCAGCAATGACGACACCAAAGCGGTCAAACACAGGCACGCCAATACAGCGTAATCCCTCTTCTTGTTCTTCGATATCTTCACCAAATCCTTGTTCACGTACTTTATCTAAGACTGGCATTAACTCAGCAGCACTGGTGAATGTATGCGGCGTGCTGCGCGTAAATTCGACATGAGAAAGGATTTCATTAACTTCGTCACGATCACGCCACGCCAATAGCACTTTACCGATAGCAGTACTGTGCAATGGGTTACGCCGTCCGATGCGCGAATACATACGCAAATTGTACATTGAATCGATTTTGTGGATATAGACGATACTATCTTCGTCTAGTGCCCCTAGGTGAATTGTCTCGCGCGTCTGATTTGATAGTTCACGCATCTGAATATCAGCACTACGAATCAAATCCACGTTTTGCAGTGACTTAGCTCCAAGCTCAAACAGCTTTAGAGTGAGAGAATATTTTTCCGATTCTCCTTCCTGAGAGACATATCCAAGAGACTTCATCGTTTGGAGAAAGCGATATACTGTACTTTTAGACATCATAACTCGTTGGGAAAGCTCGGTAATGCCGATCTCACGTTCATCGCCCAGTGCCTGCAGAATGCCAAACACTTTCAATACGGATGAAACCGAGTCCGGTTGCTTGTCTAGATCTGCGTTAGCCATGGTAACTACCTTACTCAACTATACCCTCCAGTTTTCAATTTACAGAAATGGAGTCTTCGGCCTACAAAACCACATAACTCATTGAGTTAACCCACTCCCTGGACTCGCTTCGTTATCAACCGCCTGTATACTGAAATCTATTAGGTATATTTTTGTTTTAGGAAATTTGAACAATGGTTTCAGTATAATCGGAACGTTTCATTTCGTGCAATGGAAGTTACGTAATAATTGCTCTTTATGAATTAACTAACTCCATGCAACCTACCTTTTCATGCTGGGCTCATAAACTGCAGATGCATTCAGCAACAAATATGATTAGCATGTTAATATTCCCTTTAATAAATACCTCCACTATGACACACCCTTGTTCCGACGGTTTACCTCTCCCGCAACGTTATGGGGCAATCCTTGCTATCGCACTGGGAATTGCCGTTTCAGTGCTTGATGGAGCTATTGCCAACAATTGCTCACGACCTGTAAGCAAGCCCGGCAAGTTCGATTTGGATTGTTAACGCCTACCAGTTAGCTGTCACAATTTCATTACTTTCTTTGGCCTTGTTGGCTATCGTCGGATTTATCTGGCCGGGTTAGTAATTTTCGCCTTATCTATGGGTACTTCAATTTGCTCCTTTACCGCCCAAATGTTGGCAATGGTATCGCTGCCATTTTTCTTACAAAGTGCATTGGGTCGTGACGAAGTGGCAACAGGTCTACTGTTAACTGCCTGGCCACTGGCGATCATCATAGTGGCACCGATTGCAGGCCGATTGGTGGAGCATATTCACGCTGGGCTACTTGGAGGAATTGGTCTGACGACCTTCGCACTCGGTCTGTTTTTGTTGGTGCTACTGCCTGATGACCCAACAAATCTGGATATCATTTGGCGTATGATCGTTTGCGGAGTTGGGTTCGGGTTATTCAAATCGCCCAATAACCACACTATTATCTCTGCCGCACCTCGCCACCGCAGCGGGGGGAACGAGTGGCATGCTTGGAACAGCACGCCTGTTAGGGCAAACTTCTGGTGCAGCCTTGGTATTTAACCTGTTTCCCACAAGCGGTACACATGCATCGCTGGTGCTGGCGGGAGTTTTTGCCTGTGCTGCCGCAGTGGTGAGTTATTTTCGTGTTACACAAGCGCGTACAGCAGACTAGCAATAAATAATGAGTTCGATACATAAACTGCACCTTAATCAGTCAACCCTCAACTTTTGGGGTACAGTTTAAACCGTCAACTACTTCAAGTACTGTCCAGAACGCAACGCTTCTATACGCTTATCAAGCGGTGGATGTGACATAAACAGTTCGCTAAAGGACTTGGATTTCCCATTAATGCAAAACGCCATCATGCTACCTGTTTCCTGCGGTTCGTAACTAGTTTTCAAGCGTTGCAGGGCGGCAATCATCTTCTCACGTCCAACCAGTTTCGCTGAACCCGCATCTGCATGAAATTCGCGATGGCGTGAAAACCACATGGTGATAATACTGGCCAGAATACCAAACACCAGTTCTAGAACCATCGACACGCCGAAATAGATCATCGGATTGCCATTGCCTTCACCTTCCCCATCGCGGTTCCCTAAGATACCCGCAGCCACCTGCGCAATGAGACGCGAAATAAAGATCACAAAGGTATTCACTACTCCTTGGATCAACGTCATAGTGACCATATCACCATTAGCTATATGACTGATTTCATGTGCAATAACGGCTTCAGCCTCATCGCGACTCATGCTTTGTAGCAAACCGGTGCTCACGGCGACCAGTGAAGCATTGCGGCGAGCTCCGGTTGCAAAGGCGTTAATATCAGGAGCATGATAGATAGCAACCTGCGGCATAGCAATGCCAGCCTGCTGCGACTGATTACGTACCGTTTGCAACAGCCAGTTTTCAGTTTCGTTACGGGGTTGTTCAATGACTTCGCCTCCCACCGAGCGCAACGCCATCCATTTGGACATCAGCAACGAGACGAACGCACCGCCAAAACCGAACAGGCCAGCCATAATCATCAGGCCCTGCACGCTACTGGATTGGATACCTGTCAGGCTGAGTACCAGCCCAAAAACCAACATCACCGCCAGGTTGGTAATCAGGAACAGACCTATACGCATCATAAAATATTTACTTCCTCATTAATGTTAATAAAGAGCCGCTTGATATACGCAGATCGTATGGGTAGTTGTCACAATTTCAAGCATTGCATGCTATTAACCCACTAAAAATACGAAACTTTACAAAATCAACAACGAGCCGTAGCTTTACAAATTGTAATTGATCGTTGCGTAAAAGAGCGAGATTTTACAAAGATTATTTCTAGTGGATATTCAAGCATTAAAAAAGCGCACCCTAAGGCGCGCCTTGTTTTATCAAAATCCCGCGTTATTTAACCGCAGACGTTTGTTGCGATGGTTGCTGCTTCTCAATGTTAGCAAGATCCAGTGCGATTTTGACTGTCTCGTCAAGATACGGATCTGGTTCTTTGTAATCCTTTGGAACATCATCAAGAGATTTCAGAGGCTTTTTCCCTTCGCGCTGCAAGCGTTCATTGATACGTTTCAGACGCGTCGCATCATCATCATGGTTCTCTTTCTCTCGTATCGCCAAATTGAGAGAAACGATATTACGTTTTTCCTTCAGTTCTTTATAGTGCGCAATATTTTGAACGATATATTGAAACTCCGGATCTATAGCAATGCGTTGCTCATGTGCCTTCAGCAACTCCGCTTCAAACGGCTTTAAATTACCCGTTTTGGTATAGGCAGCCGCATTGACACTATCCCAAGGCATTGCGTTATCTTCAAAGCTTTCTCCCGTTTCCTCCGGATCGATACTGCTTGGCATCAGAATATCGGGAGTGACCCCCTTACGTTGGGTACTGCCTCCATCAACACGGTAAAACTTCTGGATGGTGTACTGTACAGAGCCCAAAGCAGGCCATTCAGGGCGCAGCATTTGATCGTAAATACGGTTTAGCGAGCGATATTGCTGCACGGTACCTTTGCCGAAGGTCGGCTCACCTACGATCAACGCACGGCCATAATCCTGCATTGCCGCAGCGAAAATCTCAGACGCAGAAGCACTCAGACGGTCGACCAGAACCACTAGCGGACCTTTGTAATAAACAACGCCATCGGTATCAGCATCTTCACGGATCTTGCCGTTGTTATCACGCACCTGTACAACAGGACCACTTGGAATAAACAGACCAGAAAGTGATACTGCTTCGGTCAGCGCACCGCCACCATTAGCGCGCAGGTCAATAATCAGGCCGTCTACATTTTGCTTGGCCATCTTTTGTAGCTGGACTTTAACATCATCGGTCAAGCCAACATAGAAACCAGGAATATCGAGCACCGCAACCTTCTGATTACCAATGGTCTTGATGGTCATTTTCACCGCACGATCTTCAAGGCGGATACGTTCACGCGTCAGCGTAACGATACGGGTTTTCGTGCCCTTGCCCACAGGCAGGATCTCCAGACGAACCTTACTACCTTTGGGCCCTTTTATAAGCGATACGACATCGTCCAGACGCCAGCCAATCACATCAACCATTGGTTTGCCCGCCTGGGCAACACCAACAATACGGTCACCGACAGAGATAGCCTTACTCTTGGTTGCGGGGCCACCCGGAACCAACGAGTTTATTACCGTATAGTCATCTTCCATTTGCAATACCGCACCGATCCCTTCAAGAGAGAGACTCATTTCAGTATTGAACTGTTCGGTATTTCGCGGTGACAGGTAATTGGTGTGTGGGTCTATCTCATGCGCAAAAGCGGTCATGATCAGAGAGAAAACGTCTTCACTGTTGGTTTGCGCAAGGCGCTTGATGGCTGATTGATAACGTTTAGTCAGCGTTTCACGAATTTCTTTATCCGTTTTGCCGGTCAGCTTGAGGTTCAGCTGATCATATTTGACCTTGGCATTCCAAAGCTGATCCAGCTCAGCCTTATCTTTAACCCACGGGGCTTTACTGCGGTCCAAGTCAATGGTGTCAGTACCGGTAAAATCCATCGGTTTTTCCAGTAATGACAATGCATATTGATAACGCTCAAAACGGCGCTTCTGTGCCAAGTTGAACAATGCATAAGGAGTATCAAGCTTACCGGATTTCAGTTCTTCACCTAACGTATGCCGTCTATCGGCAAATTGGGCAACGTCTGAGGCCAATAATACGTTATGGCTATAGTCCAGCATATTCAGGTAACGATCAAAAATTTTGCCTGAAAAATCAGCATCCAGGTTAAACTGACGGTAATGAGAACGCGTGAAACGCGAAGTTACACGCTCACTTACGGTTGTATGCTGCGGTTCCTGTGAAAGCTGGGGCAATTGATCGATACGGATGTTGGCTGTATCTACACCATAACTGACTCCCGCCCACAGCAGTATTGCAACTGCCGTTAATCTAATAAATTTGTTCATGCCTTGGTTGGCCTCCGTATCAGAACTGCAAGTGTTCTGCGCGCACAATCATCGCCAGACCGGAAGAAAGCTGTACACGTACGCCATCTTTAGCGATTTCGAGTACGGTTGCATCCATTGCACTCTTACCTGCTCTGACTTTAATTCCTTGGCCAATTTGCAGTTTAGAGATATCAGTGACTGGCACATGACGCGGCTGGCTCTCCTCTTTTTTTACAGCACGAGGTTCACGAGCTTGTGGTGGGCGAGTTTGTGGACGTGGTTTGCGGTTTTCTGAAGATGGCGCACCTTCACGACGAACGGCTGGTTTTTTACCGGCAGGACGCGGACGACGAGGCTCAGCAACGGCAGATACACCCGCAGCCTCACGTTTTTTAGCGTTTTGCTCGGCACGCTGAGCCTGCACACGCGCTTTCGCTTCTTCAAGCTGCTGGCGAGCATGATCGACATGCTGCTGTTCCAGCTCACCGCAAGGGTTTCCATCAAGGTCAACACGCTGTGCACCGACCTTAACACCGTAAAGGTAGCGCCAGCTTGAAGTGTATAAACGCAAAGCAGAACGTAACTGCGTTTTACTGAGGTTCTCTTCCTCTTGCAAACGTTCTACTAGATCCTGAAAAATACCAATTTTCAGGGGACGCGCTTCGCCTTCGGCGCTAAAGCAGAGAGGGAAACGCTCTGCTAGAAAAGCAATGATTTCTTTAACTGAGTTCAACTTGTGTTGATTTTCCATGAAATTTCCTGATTACAACGGGTTGCCAACAAGCCGCAGGCATGAACAGGCGTCATTATAATGACGCTATCGCTAAATACCACGTTAACCGTATGCTACAGTACCGTATTTCGCACAACCGCACAGTGCCAACTGCCCGCAAAGCCCCGCTACCACTGATTTCAGGCCAATTTCGTCCTGTTCATCAAAACGTTGATAAACGGTGCTGTCAATATCCAAAACACCGATAACTTGGCCATTAACCTCTAACGGCAACACAATTTCTGCATTGCTGGCAGCATCGCAAGCGATATGGCCGGGAAAAGCGTGCACATCAGCAACACGTTGCACCCGTTTTTCCGCTACAGCGGTACCACACACACCTTTGCCTACAGGAATACGCACACAGGCAACCTTACCCTGAAACGGACCAAGTATCAGTTGATTATCATCTATCAGGTAGAACCCCACCCAATTAACGTTACTCAAACGTTCATTGAGAAGCGCGCTAGCGTTAGCCAAAGCAGCGATAAAATGGGTTTCCCCCTCAAGCAGCGCCTGCAAATCACGTTTTAATTCCGCGTAGAATTGTTTTCTAGTCATCTATTAACCGTTCTTACTATTGGATAGCCCAAACTTGACCCGTATAAAATAAGCATTAAATGCCTATACCCACAAGGTGAATCATCTGTTGCTTCACAAAACAGTACCTCACGCGGTATGTTTGCCCTCTTAAAAGCATTTTTAACCGGCGGTGTCAGCCGCATAAAGACTAAGAAAATCTTTACCTTTAATGATACCAAGTAAACCCAAGGTGCAAATAGCATTCCATGATGAAGATAAACGCCATTACAGGCCCGTTATCCAAAGCACGCTATCAACGCTGTTGCGAATGTGACTTGTTGTTTACTCTGCCTCCCCTTAGCAGAAAGCAAGCCGCCTACTGCCCACGCTGCAATGCCAAAGTGGTACTTGGCCGTGACTGGTCAATGACACGCCTGACAGCAATGGCTGTCGCCATGTTATTGCTTATGCCATTTGCTTTCGCCGGCCCCTTAATCAATATCAGGCTACTTGGCACCAATATTAGCGCAAGTCTGCTAGAAGGGATCTGGCAAATGAGCCATCAAGGGGAGCCAATAACCGCCAGTATGGTGGCATTTTGCACTATGGGGGCACCACTAACGCTGGCGTTATCGTTGTTATATCTGCGATTAGGTCATGCATTAGGTATGAACCTTCGGCCAGTGTTGCTGATGCTAGAACGCCTCAAAGAGTGGGTAATGCTGGATATCTATTTGATCGGCATGGCTGTTGCGACAATCAAAATTAATGAATACGCATATATTCAAGCAGGCAACGCGATGATTGCCTATCTGGCGCTTACTCTGCTTAGCATTCTGACATTGATCCATTTGAATTTAGAGCAACTGTGGGAACGCTACTATTCCCAGGAGCAATCCAGTGGTTGTTCAGAAGCGTTGACCGCCTGCCTTGCATGCCATTTTACCGGTTTCCCGGACCAACGCGGGCGTTGCCCCCGCTGCCATGTTCCGATACATCACCGCCAACCTCATAGTCTGCAAAAAACCTGGGCTGCACTGATAGCCGCAATGGTACTACTGTTCCCCGCCAATCTGCTGCCCATCTCGATTATTTATGCCAATGGTGCCCGCCTGCAGGATACTATTTTCTCTGGCGTGGTGTCTTTGGCTACCTCAGGTAATATACCGATAGCAGCCATCGTGTTTATCGCCAGCGTTTTGGTGCCATTCACCAAGGTGATCGTACTATTGATGATTCTGCTCAGCATTCATTTCAAAACGTCACACAGTCTAAAAACACGCATTCGATTGTTGCGTCTGGTAGCCTGGGTTGGTCGTTGGTCAATGCTTGATCTGTTTGTTATTTCGTTAATGATGTCGCTCGTCAACCGTGACCAGCTGTTATCTTTCACTATGGGAGCTGCCGCTTTTTACTTTGGCTCTGCGGTTATTTTGACTATCCTTGCCGTTAAATGGCTAGACAGCCGATTGATTTGGGATGCACATGCAACAGGAAACGCCAAGTACGCCGACTGAGGCTCGAATCACAAGCAAACGCCGTATTTCTCCATTCTGGTTATTGCCGTTTATCGCCTTGTTGATAGCGGGCTGGCTGGTCTACAACAATTTCGAGGAGCGCGGCACGACTATTACTATCGACTTCAAATCAGCGGCCGGTATCGTTGCTGGCAGAACGCCAGTCCGCTATCAGGGGGTCGATGTCGGTACTGTGCAAAGCATTTCGTTGAGTAAAGATCTACGCAACATCGTCGTTGAAGCTAGCATCAAAAACGATCTTGAAGATGCATTGCGTGAAGGAACGCAATTTTGGCTCGTCACACCAAAAGCCTCACTGGCCGGTGTTTCCGGCCTCGACGCGCTGGTAGGTGGCAATTATATTGGCATGATGCCTGGCCCGGGTAAACCTCAAGACCATTTCACGGCATTGGATACCCAGCCAAGATATCGCCTGGATACTGGCGAGCTGATGCTCCACCTGCATGCCAACGATCTTGGTTCACTGAATTCCGGTTCGTTAGTTTATTACCGCAAAATTCCGATTGGTAAAGTGTATGACTACACGATTTCTGAAGGAAACGATGGCGTAACTATTGATGTTTTGATCGAACACCGTTTCGCCAATCTAGTGAAAGAAAGTAGCCGTTTCTGGAACGTCTCAGGTTTTAAAGGCGACTTCAGCCTCTCAGGGGCGTCAATACAGATGGAAAGTCTGGCAGCACTGGTTAATGGCGCAATAGCCCTAGACTCCCCGGCCGATGGCAAACAGGCCAAAGCCAACCAAAACTTTACTCTTTACCCCGATCTGGCCCGTAGCCAACGAGGAGTCAACGTTACCTTGGAGCTTCCCAGCGGTAACAACCTCAGTGAGGGCCGAACCCCACTCATTTATCAGGGATTACAAGTGGGTACTCTCACGCGTCTGACTTTACAACCGGACAGTAAAGTCACGGGCGAACTGACCATTGACCCTTCTATTGTCGACTTAATGCGTAGCGGTACTCGCATTGAGATGCACAGCCCCAAAATCAGCCTCAGTGACGCAAAACTCAGCCGGTTGTTGACCGGTAATACGCTAGAGCTGGTGCCTGGCGAAGGTAAACCGCAACACCATTTTATCGTTCTCGACAGCAACAGAACGTTGCTGCAGCAGCCGGGGGTTCTGACAATCACTTTACATGCCCCACAAAGTTATGGCATTGACGCTGGCCAACCGCTGATTGTACACGGCATCAACGTCGGACAGGTTTTGACACGAAAGTTAACAGATGATGGCGTGATGTTTACGGTAGCGATTGAGTCGCAGTATCGGCATTTAGTGCATCAAGACAGTAAATTCGTGGTCAACAGCCGTTTGGACGTCAAATTTGGGCTGGATGGCGTACGAGTATTGGGTGCCAGCGCACAAGAATGGCTTGACGGCGGCGTGCGCATTATCCCCGGTAACTCAGGAGGCGTCCCAGCTCCGTATTATCCTCTTTACAGTAACCTGGAAAATGCCGAAAACGGTATTGTTGACAGTACACCGAAACCGACGCTAACGCTTAAGGCAAGTAGCTTGCCCGACGTGCAGACAGGCTCGGTTATATTATACCGTAAGTTCCAGGTCGGTGAGATTATCAGCGTGCGGCCTAAAGCCAACGAATTCGAAGTTGATGTCTATATCAATCCGCAATACCGAAATTTGCTGACCAATGAAAGCATTTTCTGGGCTGAGGGTGGAGCCAAAATCCAATTGAACGGCAGTGGTATTGCCGTTCAGGCTTCACCTCTCAACCGCGCATTGAAAGGTGCGATCAGTTTTGACAATTTACAGGGCGTCAAGCTGGAAAAAGGGACGAAACGCGTACTTTATGCTTCTGAAACTGCTGCGCGTGCCGTGGGCAGTCAGATTACCTTGCGCACATTTGATGCCAGTAAACTGTCTCAAGGTATGCCACTGCGGTATCTTGGCATTGATATCGGCCAGGTCGAGTCACTCAAGTTAGCTCATGAACAAAGCGAAGTCTTGGCCACAGCCGTGCTTTATCCTGAGTTTGTTCGAACCTTCGCGCGTTTTGGCAGCCGTTTCTCTATTGTCTCACCCGAAATATCGGCCACTGGAGTCAACAACCTTGAGACTCTACTGCAACCCTATATCAATGCGGAACCCGGTCATGGCCGCCCTTCGCGCACATTTGAATTGCAAGAAGCAAGCATCTCTGATTCACGTTATCAGGATGGTTTGGGCGTCATACTGGATGCGACAGATACAGGTTCACTGCAAATCGGTACGCCAGTATTTTTCCGTGGTTTAGAAGTCGGAACCGTTACAGGTTTCTCACTAGGGGAAATGTCGGATCGCGTTCACGTTAAACTACGTATCAGCAAGAAGTTCCAGCATCTGGTTCGCAACAACACTATATTCTGGCAGGCGTCAGGCTACAACCTGCAGTTCGGTCTGACAGGGGGGGTGCTCAAAAGCGGCACCTTCCAACAGTTTATTCGCGGTGGTATTGCCTTTGCCACTCCTCCTAGCATTCCATTGGCGCCCAAAGCAACACCAAATAAACACTTTCGGCTAAACGCAGAAGAGCCAAAAGACTGGCGTGAATGGGGAACCGCGATCCCTAAAAACTAGGCTGTGCTGTTTTAATGACTTACCATCCGTAGGGTTCGAAATATAGCAAACCCTACGGATGTTCTCAGGGCAACAGTTTATGTTAGACTAGCCCCTTGTCTTTTTTTCTGAGAGCCCTAAAGTGGCTAAATCTGATCCTGCATTCCTGCCCCCCGCTTTTCTCGACGCTACCCGCGCCATCATGCCAGACCATTTATCGATGGATGACTTTATTACCATTTGCCAACGGCCTTTACGCCGTAGCCTGCGTGTTAATACGCTAAAAATCAGCGTCACTGACTTTCTGTCGTTGGTAAAAGACTACAACTGGCAACTAGAACCTATCCCCTGGTGCTCTGAAGGTTTCTGGATAGAACGCGAAGATGAAGAGTTACGTCTGGGGAATGCTGCTGAGCATTTAAGTGGCTTGTTTTACATTCAAGAAGCTAGCTCTATGTTACCAGTGACTGCATTGTTTGCCGACCGTCCAGGGCTGCGCAAAGTACTTGATGTCGCCGCGGCACCAGGTTCCAAAACTACCCAGATCGCTGCATTGATGGATAATCAAGGGGGCATTGTTGCTAACGAATATTCCGCTAGCAGAGTCAAGGTTCTGCATGCCAACATTAGCCGTTGTGGTGTCAAGAATGTCGCGTTAACACATTTTGATGGCCGGGTATTTGGTGCCGCATTACCCGAAAGCTTCGATGCCATTCTGTTGGATGCTCCTTGTTCTGGTGAAGGCGTCGTGCGTAAGGATCCGGAAGCCATGGGTAACTGGTCCCCCGAAAGCGTCACACGTATTGCGCAGACCCAGCGGGAACTCATCGACAGTGCGTTTCATGCTTTGGCCCCCGGCGGCGTGATGGTCTACTCCACCTGCACACTGAATGCCCAAGAGAATCAGGACGTGGTGGGCTATTTATTGGCCACGTATGGCGATGCCGTCAGCATTGAGCCGCTGAGAGAACTCTTCCCTGATGCACACAAGGCATCAACTACCGAAGGCTTCCTGCACGTATTCCCACAGATTTACGACAGTGAAGGTTTTTTTGTCGCCCGCCTGCGTAAAAACCATAGCGTCATACCGTTGGCCAAGCCTGGCTACACCCTAGGAAAGTTTCCTTTTGCACCGCTTTCCGCCAAAGATTCAGCGCAGGTAACGCAGGCAGCGAAAGCGTCTGGATTAGTGTGGAATGAAACAGGTAAATTGTGGGCACGCGATAAGGAAATCTGGCTGTTTCCTGCCGAACTGGAGCCACTTATCGGTAAAGTACGTTTCTCGCGTATTGGCATTAAATTAGCTGAATGTTTCCCAAAAGGATTTCGCTGGCAACATGAAGCGGTGATCGCCTTAGGCGCAAGTGACCAAAAATATACTTTTGAACTCGACGCCACGCTGGCGCATGAGTGGTTTCATGGCCGCGATTTGTACCCATCTGAACTACCACAAAGGGACGAGTTTATCGTCACCTATCAACAACAGCCTTTAGGACTGGCCAAGCGTATTGGCAGCCGGATAAAAAACAGTCTGCCACGAGAGTTGGTTCGTAACGGCACCCTGGATTTTCATCAATCAACCCACAGCGATTAGCTGATAGAGATACCACGCCCGGCAAAAAAGCGCCCGAAGTCATTCAATTTCATCGTAACATGCTGCCGAGTTTCGGCACTGTCACCCGATGGATTATGAAAAGTTACCGTATCTTTACCCGCCGCAATCAGCAAAACCAGATGCCCGCCGCGCGTTGGCGGCGTCGTCTGAGGTTGCCGGATAGAGGGGTGTACTGAGGCAATAAAATAACGATACAGGGCCAACAACTGCGGAAGTTCATCAGCACTTAGGCCAATATGAACCCGTGCCTTCAGTGAGAATTGCTCGCCAACAAATGTAACAAATGGCGCATAAATCAACCCTTTGATTCGTGTTCCCTCTCGCACATAAGCGCCATAAGGTATACTGCGGCGCGCTAGTTCAAGGAGAGACGGCGCGTTACCATCACGATGCGTGAGAACCATTTTGAGGCAGGCCATACCACAAACATGATTCGCCCATTCACAATACTCGGTCAGATCGGCGGCACCACTATCCGCCCAATTAGCATCATCGGCCAAAACTGTACGCCCTGTAATCAGGTCAGCAGCCAACTCGGGGGTGGCCCACTGGCAAAAATAGGGAACTGTCGACTGTGCCATTATTGACTCAAAACTTTTCGATAACTTTAAAGTACATCAATACCAATGTCATATCCGGTGAAAACAGGCCGTACTCTTCAAAAAAACGCTTATGCTCCTTGCGCCAATAGGCAAGTGTGCGGTCCCCTTCTCCTTCAGCTAATGCATGCGATTCATCTACCTGTTCATAAGTGCTGATATCAACCTTTGTGAGTTCTATGGCACATACCGGTTCATTTTGACCATCCACTACCACAAAGATGTCACCAGGCTGAGGAATTCCATCACCGTCAAGGTTGGAGCAAGTAGCAGTCTTTACCCCGTCAACAACCCGTTTTGCCAGTTCATCCGCCTGCTGTTCAGTATCCCCAAACGCCCAACGTTCTACATTTTCATATTTTTCAGCAAATGCCATGACTTTACCTTAATTAAATTGACCTTAAATCTACGGTGATAGGGATATGTCCCTTAACTGCCAAAAACCTGTCATCGAAGCGAAGGGCATACTGGCGTAGTGTTAAGCCAACACTGTGAACGGTTTTTGGGCTCCCCTTCGGGCTAGAGCCATTTGAACGCATTGCTAAGTTGTTCGCCGCTCATTTGGGCCACACCAAACTTCGCAACTCACGCCTTGCCTTACAATAAAAAAACAAGAAAATAGCGCTCATGTGCTGTTAAAGAACGTAGCCTAGTATAACGCATCCTCCTTTGTCCGCATCTACGGCGTTATCGCTTACAGCCTCGATCACAGGCTTTTTGTGGTATTCATGGTAAATTTCTGTGTGTAATGCTTTGCTGTATGCATACTCTCAGTCAAAATGTGCTCAAGGTTGCCAATTAAAACGGCCATTGTGAATAACGTATGGAGAAGTTCTGATAACGCATTCAGTGAGTTATCGAAAATTGTTGTTTTTACTGCCAGCGTGTTCGTCAGTTTAGGCACTTGATAGCTCTGCACCTAAAAACGGAATGGGGGAAACTAAATTGCCAAGCAAACGTATGCGAACCAAGCATTGGAAAATGTTCGTGATCTTGTTACTGATCTGCGGAGCCCTGCTATTACTGCGATGGGCAGCTATCATCTTCGGTTAGTCCATGCCTTTTTCTGAAAAGCCATCCGCTTGTTTGAGCGTTGTTTTATACAACCCGCTCATTCTTTAATGGTATAACCGTTGCCCTCCCAAATACAGGCAGTTGCTACGTTACTGCACGCCGTAGCACGCTTGCCAGGTAAACCGCTTTGAAATCCGCTACCGGCTATACTCTCTTTTACACACACCGCTCATAGGTAGATTTCTCTGCTGTCCGAATACTGACGGTTGTTTTTTTATGCTTCCGGTTCTACACATTACGTGAGGTGGCGAACGATTAAGTCAACTGCTACATTTGAGCAAAAATCAGCCATGGGGGATATGCGATGAAGTTCTCAGAGCAGGAGATAAAACCAATATGGGATGAAGTTGCCAGGCTGATTGGCGACAGCGTGATGCAACTGCGCCATCGTGGCGAAGTTTTGTCGGTGGACACCCTAGCCGACCATTTGACAAAACAGTTAACAACAAATCACGATGTCGAACAGCGGATCCTGATTAGTACAGCGATCAACATGCTGAAAGGGGGATACTAAATCGTCCCCCCAAACGTCCTACTCTGCTCTATGCCGCCTTTACCGGTACGATATCAGCCCATAGGGCAATTGCATTGTTCCCTTTTACGACCAATCTTAGCGGCCCACTTCCTGGCTGCCACCAGCATCCCTGACGCGCAACCAAAAGACTCCCGTTTGGTAACTGCCATTCCCCTTGTAGGACATAAAACACACCGGCATGCAACAATGACAAACCAAAGGTTTCCACCACACGCTGCACATGTGCAGAATAGTACCCACGGCGCGTCATAATATTGAAATCCTGACTGCTGCCGCCAAGTAACGCCGCCTTTACCGGTACATCTCCAGGAAATGCAAACGGTTTTCCAATCTCCTGTAGACAGTGATCTATCTGCCCCTCACTGAACAAATGCACACCGTCACCTTCCAACAGGGTGATCGATCGGTCGATACCGTTAAATACAGAGAACGGGCCATTCTGAGCAATAGTTGCAATGCTGGCACGCCAACTGAATTCTTCGTCCCCCAAAGGCTGGCTGATAATTTCGCGTGTTTCACCACCGCCATTACGCCATGGGCTGACCGGCAGAGTGGCGAAGTCAAAACGGATGAGATTCATCATGCCTCCTGTTGAAAGGTTTTTAGTACTTGCAAAAACTCGATTCGGCTCTTTTCTTGCAACGCATGACGCCTTTGTTCGATAACCTGTCGCCCTGCGACAAACACATCACGGATCTGTTCCTTTCCACCAGCGAACAACCAGCGGTTGAGAATAGAAGCCGCTGGTGCAGAGGCCAGATAAGGATCTTCACCGTCCAGTACCAGCCAATCTGCACGGTATCCCACCGCCAATTTACCGATTGCCACGCCACAGGCTTGTGCCCCTCCCTGAAGTGCCTGCTGATAAAGGACATCGCCCACCGCTGGTTGTTGCGCGGTGGTCAGTCGGTTACGTCGCTGGTCGCGAAGCCTTTGCGCATACTCAAACCAGCGTAATTCTTCCACAACGTTCAACGACACATGGCTATCTGAACCGATCCCCCAACGCCCCTGGTGGTGTAAATAGCTGTCACCTGGGAAAATGCCATCCCCCAGATTAGCCTCTGTTGTCGGACACAGGCCAGCAATCGCTTTACTGCTTGCCAACTGCTGCAACTCTTCACGATCCAGATGAGTGGCATGCACCAGACACCAGCGGCTGTCCACAGGCAAATGCTCATACAACCAGGCAACGGGACGCTGACCACTCCAGGCAAGGCAGTCATTCACTTCTTTTTGCTGTTCTGCAATATGAATATGCACCGGCAGTGTTTGGTTAGAGGCCGCCAAAACCTGCTGCATCTGGCTCAGTTCCACCGCCCGTAGGGAATGGAAGCAAAGCCCCTGATTCTGCAAAGGCAACTCGGACAACTGACGGGCAATCACCTGTTGTTGTTCAAGGTAACTTTCTACATTTTGGATAAAACGCTTTTGCCCCGGCTGTGCAGGTTGCGCCCCAAAACCGGCATAGCTATAGAGCACGGGTAGTAATGTCATACCAATTCCAGCTTCCTGTGCAGCCAGGCTGAGACGCCCTGTCATTTCGCCACGATCGGCATAGGGTTGTCCGTTTGGAGCATGATGCAAATAGTGGAACTCGGCAACCTGGGTATAGCCTCCCTTAAGCATTTCGATATACAGTTGGCGTGCAACAATCCCAACCTGTTCTGGAGTTAAGCGCTGAACCAAACGATACATCAAGTCACGCCATGTCCAGAAACTGTCCTGCGGATCACCCGCCACTTCTGCCAGTCCGGCCATTGCTCGCTGAAAAGCATGGGAGTGCAGGTTTGGCATACCGGGCACCACATCGCCATGCAGGTGGATACAACCCGCAGATTGGGCATTTGGCATCACTTGGCTTAGTTGACCGAAAGCATCCACATCAAGGCGTACATTCTGCGCCCAGCCGGATGGAAGCAGTGCACGAGAGGCAAAATAAGCAGGCATAGCGGTATTCCAAAGTAGGTTTAACAGCTAAGAACGCGCAAAAAGCGCGCAAGTTAATAAAATGTGGGCCAGTATTATTTCACTGTAAACTGACACTTACTTGTATATACATATACGTACTCAAACATCAACAGTAAACTAATGTTATTATTTTTTTATTTGACGAGGTTAACGTCGTGGTAGGTCAAAAAACCGTATTGCAGTTGGCAGCAGCAATGAGCGATACTCCAGCCCCGATCTATCAGCGGGTCAAGCAAGCGATAATCAGCCAAATCCGTGCCGGTCACTGGCAACCGCATCAACGCGTTCCCTCTGAAAGTGAACTGGTGACAGAACTCGGCGTCAGCCGCATGACCATCAACCGTGCATTGCGTGAACTCACTAGTGAGGGTTTCCTGATCCGTATGCAGGGGGTCGGAACGTTTGTTGCCGAAGCCAAGGCACATACTGCCTTGCTAGAAGTCCATAACATTGCCGATGAGATTGCTGCACGCGGACACCGTCACAGCAGCAAAATTCTGCAATTGAAAGCGCGAGCTGCCAACGATGAAGAAGCCGCTGCATTGGATATTCAGCCGGGACAACAACTTTTCTACTCGCAGATTGTTCATTACGAAAATGATGTACCCGTGCAAATAGAAGATCGTTGCGTCAACCCCTCTGCCGCCCCTGATTACATGAAGCAGGATTTTGATCAGGTCACGCCCTATATTTATCTGACACAGGCAGCCCCTCTGACAGCGGGTGAACATATTGTGGAGGCGGTTGTTCCAACTCTTCAGGAACGTGAATTGCTGCAATTAGATGAGCAAGAACCGGGTTTGGTGATCCATCGAAGAACCTGGTCAGGAAAAACGGTTGTCACCGCTGCACGCTTACTCTATCCAGGCAGTCGTTATCAGCTGTTCGGTCGTTTTACTCATCAGCGCTGAGCACTCTACTGACGTACCCCATTCTTTCCCGTTAGGGAGAGAATGGCCTTACTTGAACAACTTTGTCCCCTATCACGCTTTCTCTCGATTCGTCACATAGTGATAACAAATTTTTAGCCTCTTACTTGTAGCATTACGTTGAATGCGCTAGCTTGGTCTTGATTGTATATACAACCATGTGGGAGCTGAACAACATGACGTCTGAGATCCACTGCGATAGCCTGTGGCACGGCGCCGATATTGTGACCATGCGTAACGGCAAATATCACATCATCAAAGATGGCGCTATCGCTGTAAGCCATGGGAAAATTGTCTGGATAGGTGAACAATTTTCAATGCCCGCGTTCACAGCGGCAGAAACGGTCAAGTTTGACGCTGGGATCATCACCCCTGGCCTGATTGACTGCCACACCCACCTGGTGTTTGGCGGTGATCGCAGTGGTGAGTTCGAACAGCGACTAAACGGTGTAAGTTATGCAGAGATTGCCGCACAGGGTGGCGGTATTATCTCCACGGTAAGAGCTACGCGCGATACCGAAGAAAAAAAACTGCTGGAACAGGCACTTTTTCGTCTACAACCCCTGTTGGCTGAAGGCATTACCTGTGTAGAAATCAAGTCAGGCTATGGACTAACCCCACAGAGCGAGTTGAAAATGTTGCGTGTAGCACGTCAACTTGGCGAATTATTACCTGTTGAGGTTAAAACGACTTGCCTGGCAGCGCATGCTTTGCCGCCAGAATATGCCGGACGTAGTGACGACTATATCGAACTCGTGTGTAACACCCTCATTCCTGAAGCTGCAGCTGCGGGGTTGGCGGACGCGGTTGATGCTTTTTGCGAACATTTGGCGTTTTCACCGGCACAGGTTGAACGGGTCTTTACCGCGGCACAAAAGGCAGGGCTTCCGGTGAAACTCCATGCAGAACAGCTCTCAGCGTTGGGTGGCAGCTCACTGGCTGCAAGGCATCATGCCCTTTCCGCCGATCATCTGGAATACGCGACTGAACAAGATGCTATCGCCATGGCTGCTGCGGGCACCGTTGCAGTCCTATTGCCTGGTGCTTACTATCTACTGCGTGAAACTCAGTGCCCACCGATCGATTTATTCCGAAAACATGGCGTACCGATGGCAATTGCCAGCGATGCAAACCCAGGCACTTCACCGGCGCTGTCACTACGTTTAATGCTCAATATGGCCTGTACATTGTTCCGCCTGACACCAGAGGAAGCTCTGGCAGGCGTAACGGTGCACGCTGCTAACGCATTGGGGTTGCACGAAAGTCATGGCTCCCTAGAGGTTGGTAAAGTAGCCGACTTTATCCACTGGCCACTGGTTCGTCCAGCAGAACTGGCTTATTGGTTAGGTGGGCAACTGCCCTGCACAGTCATTTTCCGAGGAGAAATTCGTTAATGGCGATCCTTAATCCTTTTGAGTTTCAACGCGGTCACCTACCCCTGCTGATCAGTATTCCTCATGCCGGAACCCAGTTGACCCCTGCGGTAGAGGCTGGCCTGACCGAGGATGCCTGGCTACTCCCGGATACCGATTGGCATATCCCACAGCTCTATGATTTTGCGCGATATTTAGGCGCGAGCATTCTGATCGGTAACTATTCTCGTTTTGTGGTCGACCTTAATCGTCCGGCGGATGATAAACCACTCTACACCACAGCCACCACTGGCCTCTTTCCTGACGTGTTGTTCGATGGTCGGCCCAGTTTTCGCCCTGATGCCGCCCCATCTGCTGAAGAGCGGGCACGATATCTACAAGAGGTCTGGCAACCTTATCATCAGCAGTTGCAAAATGAACTGACGCGTTTGAAAGCCATCCACGGCTATGCATTGCTGTTGGACGCACATTCCATCGCCTCAGTGATACCACGTTTGTTTGATGGCAAGCTGCCAGACCTAAATTTAGGCACCAACGACGGTGAAAGTTGTGCACCTGAGTTGAGCAATGGATTGATGAACTGTTGCGAACGGCAACAGCAATTCACGCATGTGCTCAACGGGCGTTTTAAAGGAGGTTACATCACTCGCGCTTACGGGCAGCCAAAAGAAGATGTACACGCGGTGCAGTTGGAGCTGGCACAAATAAATTATATGTCTGAACAGTATCCCTTTGCATTTGATGCCAAGCGCGCAGCCCCTTTACAACATCTGCTGCAACGGCTGCTTGAAAGCATGCTTGCCTGGGGAGAGCAACGCCGTTAACTCAGACTTTACCTTTCGCTCCGGTACTGCGCTGAATATAAGAAAACCCCGACAAACGGGGTTTTCTTTCTATTTTTACTATTTCCAACAATCAGAAATTATAACCAGCGACCAGATAATATCCCCAACCGGTTGATTTTATTGGCCCTTGTGGTGTACCAATATCAACGCCGTCCTGCCATTGACCACCATTATGGAAGTAACGAGCAACGAATGAGTAATGCCAATGATCGTAATTCAGCGCCAGGATATGACTGGATGCAATAGAATTGCTGGTACGTGCCTGACGGCCATCAACAGAGAAGTCATCTCTGCCCAGATTGGAACCAAAGTCAAAGTTGGTAAAACTAATATAGTTCAGATCCCCCCCCAAAACCTGGGTCAGTGGAACAAAGTATTTGACTTTAAAGCGATAACCATCCCAGCTGTTCTCGTTGGCAGCATCGTAATTCTGCCACTGGTACTTAGCATAAATATTCATCGACAGGCTGAGTGGCAAGCCGGTATCGATATCGGTTCCCAACCCCATATACCAGGTGCTCTGCCGAGAAGCGCTGTTACGCCCCATGTCGTAAATGTAGTTATTGGCAAAGTACCACTCTTTGAATGGCCCAAAACCCAAACTGGTGCCGGTCAGTTTGTCGATGGAGAAACGAGGTTCAATCTCCATAAACAACGGAGAACCCTTATCCCAGATCCCCCGATTGGGCGTATTACCGGTGCCGAAGAATTTCGGCACATCAACATAGCCGTAAAAATCTAACCAATCCTTACGTGTGAAAGCTTCGTATTCGAGATAAACGTCATTATTCAGCTGTGGCCCAAAGCGAGTATGGTAGCTACCTACCACGTTGACACTCTGATGCCACCAATCTGAAACAAACTGGCTATTTTTACTATCGGCTATTGATGACGTGCTGAAGGATGCAGCAAGAAGTAATCCTGCTGCGAGAGTTGATTTTTCCATTTTTGTTACCAAATGCTTATGGGCCATTCCCTGCCAGTAAGAAAGATGATACTGAGTCAAACGACACGGTTGCGGTATACGAACGGAAGGTAAGTTTACCTTCCGAACGACGCACGCATTATAAAAACCTCAGAGCACAAAAACCGTGCTCTAGTTACATTTTTACCGCCAGGTAATCGATTGCCTTCACATTTTAAACATTTAGTTTCAGAAAAAAACATTTTTTGGTGCGATTTCAAGAAAACAAAACCACCCAGCAACCTAGCCGGGAACAGCACAACTGGAAAATTAGCTGAGATTCATCACTTGGCTGCACGCAGCCGTAAAATAGACGCTAAACAGCGCGGATGGCATGCCAACAAATCAGCGAACCTAAAGTCACCATGATCACTCCCTGCCAAAAATTGACAGACAAAGAGGTACTGAGAACCACGGCGGCGAATACCGCTGACAACACCGGAGTAAAGTAAGAGGCTGTAGCCAACAAAGTCATATTACCGTGCAAGATCCCCACATTCCATACGGCATACCCTGCCCCCATCGCTACACCAGCGCACAATAAAGCCAAAGTAACCCACCAGCTAAAATGCATACTCTCATGGCTGAAGGGATAGATCAGCCACAAGGCCAATGCTGTAAAAGCGATAAATAGCACCACTCCATTTTTGCCTTGGGCTAATTTTTTAGTCACATTGCAATAGACAGCCCATATCACAGCACCGCTGAAGGAGAGTACATAACTCAACGGATTGCTGTGTACATTGGCTAACATTTGCGCAGGGGACCATCCACCATCACCACTCATAATCCAGCCAATGCCAACCAGCGAAAGCAGCAAACCAGGGGTCATCCACCATCTAGCCTTTTGACCGTTGAACAAAATCGCCATTAGTATGGTAAAGCAAGGCCATAAATAGTTAATCATCCCTATTTCAATCGCTTGCATACGATTGTTGGCATATCCTAGTGACAATGACAGGCAAATCTCATAAAGCACAAACAGTAGACTACCTGTGAACAGATAACCACGGGGAAACTCAGCCAGCTTTGGGATCCCCATCACAGCAAACAGAAACAGCGTTCCTACACTGTAGATCATCGCTGCCCCCCCAACCGGTCCAAGACCTTCGCTAACGCTGCGGATCAGACCGACAACACTGCTCCATAACACAATCGCCAGCAGGCCAAGCAAAGTGGCTTTATGGGAAACAGACAAATGGAGCATCAGAGTAAATCCTAATCATTTATTTTTTATTAGATTTTAACTCTACTGACCTGCCAGGGAAAAAGATAGGCTCTGTGGCAATGTCCTGTCTTATAACTCGCTGCGCGTAATAGTGTTACAGGTGGGAGTGATGGCCGTTGAACCCATGGATGCGCAAATAGGGGGCACGGCGTGTAGGCGCTCGCGCTCGTCGTCATTCCCACCTGCCAGAAGCGTGATACATAGCGGTATTAAGAACACCGATTTAGGCTGTGAACCTTAGCTGTTTATATCCTTTACTCTGCTTCTTTGTTATCTATGCCTGTTCGCCCCAGTCACATAGTAGGTCTGCTCCTGGGGATGTGTTCACTGACCGCCTTGATACATCTTGAATAATTTTAGGTACATACCCAAAATAATTCGAGTTGCAGGAGGGCGACAACGCAACGAATCCCTAGGAGCTTACTCAAGTAAGTGACTGGGGTGAGTGAGGAAAGCCAACGCACATGCAACTTGAAGTACGACGAGTATAGGTCATTTGCCTGAGGACAAATTACTGTTGTGGTTGACGTTCAAGCTGCGGTGGCGGCTGACGGAATCGGCGAGTCAGGTAAGCCAGATAGGCAAATCCCAGGGCCGCCCAAATCAGCCCCATCGTTAACGAGCTTTTCTCCAGATTCAACCACAATACCCCCACGGTGAAGGCTCCCACCAAAGGCAAGAACAGAAAATGGAAACGGTCTTTCCACGTCTTGTTACGTCCTTCACGTATAAAGAAATGGCTGATGACCGAAATATTAACGAAGGTAAAGGCGACCAGAGCACCGAAGTTAATCAGCGCGGTCGCCGTCACTAAGTCGAAAGATAATGCAGATAAAGCCACCAGCCCAACAAGTAATACATTTAATACTGGTGTGCGCCATTTAGGGTGGATATAACCAAAAATTTTTTCAGGAAAAACGTTATCGCGTCCCATCACGTACAGCAAGCGGGAAACGCTGGCGTGAGAAGCTAAGCCAGAAGCCAAGGTATTGATGAACGTGGTGCAAAGGAAGATCGCTTGGAACAATTTCCCCCCCACGTACAAGGCGATTTCAGGCAATGCTGCATCAGGCTCTTTGAATCGTTCTATGCTTGGGAAAAACAGCTGAATAAAGAATGAGACGCTGATGAAAATTATGCCACCGTACAATGCGGTGAGGAAGATTGCCTTGGGGATCACTCTGGCTGCATCTGGCGTTTCTTCGCTGAGCGTGGTGACGGCGTCAAACCCAAGAAATGAAAAGCACAGGATGGTGGCTCCGGTAATGATGGGGAGCAATTGCGCATTTTCACTGACAAAAGGCTTGAGGCTCCACACTGTCCCCACCCCTTCACCATCACGTAGCCCGTGGATCACGAGAAAGATGAATACGACGATAATCGCCACTTGTGCTAGGACAAACAAAGTATTGAAGTTGGCTACCAGATTGACACTTTTCAGATTGATCGATGTCATGATCACGACAAAGCCAACAACCCAAACCCATGGAGGAACTTCTGGGAATAATGCCGTCAGATAAATCTTCGCCAGCAGCGTATTAATCATCGGTAAAAACAGATAATCCAATAACGAAGACCAGCCCACTAGAAACCCGACATGTGGGTTAATCGCTTTTTGTGCATAGGTATAGGCAGACCCCGACGTTGGGAATTGACGCACCAGCTTACCGTAACTGATCGCGGTAAACAGCACACCAGCCAGCGCAAAAAGATAAGAGGCCGGAACATGACCATCCGTTACACCCGAAACGATACCAAAAGTATCAAATACGGTCATCGGCGTCAGATAAGCTAAGCCCATCATCACCACTTGCCACAGTTTTAGTGTTTTACGCAGTTGCGGTTTGCCCGCGCCATTACAGTCGATGGCACTTATCGCCATGGGGTATTCCTCAACGGCGCCCTGTACGCCGAATTGGGAGAAAGTCTGTACCGCATGCGCACGGCTTCGCCGAGCCACAGGTAGCCCGCGGGAATACGCCAGCGCGCGGCAGAGTCAGGCTAAACGCGTCAGGCGTTTTTTAGCATCCATTCAATCTCAGTTTCGGTGATCAGCCGTTCAAACTGTATTAGCTCATCCGTTTTGCAGGCCAAATAGACACGGCTGAATCGTTCACCCAACAACGCATTCAGCACAGGCTGGTGTTCAAATTCATAGAGTGCATCACTCTGACGGATCGGGAAAGGTAACCCTTCCTGCTCCAGCCCATTACCCGTTACAGGTTCAAGTAAAGGTAAAGACGTTTCGAGGCCATACACGATACCCGCCAGGATCGCTGCCATGACCAGATAGGGATTAGCATCAGCTCCCGCAACACGATACTCAACACGATGGTTATCGCGATCGCCACAGGGGATACGCAATGCTACGGTACGGTTATTATGCCCCCAAGAAGCCTGGGTAGGAACATACATACCGGGTTGAAAACGGCGGTAAGCATTAACGTTAGGTGCTAACAAAGCCATAGAAGAAGGCATCAGTGTGATCATGCCGGCCAAAGCCTGTTTCAGCAGTGCTGAATCTTCGCCATCATCATCAGCAAAGACATTATTGCCTTTGTTATCCAACATACTGACATGCACATGCATACCACTTCCCGCATGTTCCTCATAAGGTTTGGCCATAAATGTCGCTTGCATATTGTGCTTTTCAGCCACCATGCGTATCAGTCGCTTCAACGACAGAGCATGATCGCAGGCCTGCAACACATCGCTAGTGTGATATAAATTAACCTCAAATTGCCCTGGCGAAGCCTCTGCCAGCGCACCATCAGCGGGGATCCCTTGCAGGCGTGCAAGTTCATCGATCTCTGTCAATACGTCAGCAAAGTGGTTTAGGTTATCCACAGAATAGACTTGGCTCTGGGTATTACGCTCCTGTGTACCTGGCGCACAGGGTGGCTGTAAGTCACCTTCTGAATCGCGCTTACGATCAATGAGATAGAACTCCAACTCTACCGCTACCACGGGGAAAAGCCCCCGCTGACGCAAACGCTGCCAGACTCGGTTCAGCACATTGCGCGGCTCAACGTCAAAGGGAGTACCATCTTCATCGACCATAGTGAGCAACACTTGGCCGATGTATTCAGGATCGGCCGCAGATGGCATTAAGGTACCCGCCACGGGTACACAGATATGATCTGGTTCGCCAAGTTCTTGCCCTAAACCCGCCTCTTCGACCACGTTACCCAGGATATCCATCGCAAACACCGAGGCAGGAAAATAGCAGCCTTTTTCAAGCTTGCTCAAGCCAGACACAGGAATACGTTTGCCGCGGAAAGTACCATTAAGATCGGTCAACAGTACATCGATATGCTGGGTTAATGGATAACGTTCCAGATAGTTTTTCACTTCTCGCTGGAACAGGCTACTTCGCCTTTCTTCATTGTGCTGAACAAAGTTTTCCACTTCTACGATGTTGGTTTGCATGGTTCACCTACCGTTATGAGTTGTCTGTGGTTCTCACACTTATTGTTTGCGATGTTTTCTGATAATCTTGCTCAATATAATGTCCACTAATGAAACATAGATGCAACAAATTTGTTTTGCAAATGTTACTTTTGGTTTGAATATTGTCCACTCGACTGCTAAATTTAATTGATATTGAAACAGAAAAGGCGACATGACGATTTGACGGTCATAATTTCGAACATACCAAGGGGATAGCATGGCCAATATATTTAACAGACCAATTATCGGTGTGGTGATGTGTAGGTACAGGTTAAATCAGCACTTAACTCAAACCCTGCAGGAAAAGTACCTAAACGCAGTATTAACCGCCGGAGGATTACCCATAGCATTACCGCACGCACTGGCGGAGCCTGAACTTCTGGAAGAACTACTGCAACACCTTGACGGCATCATGCTGCCGGGAAGCCCAAGTAATGTACAGCCGCACCTTTATGGTGAAAACGGCGATGAGCCTGACGCCGATCCTGGGCGAGACGAATTGAGCCTGGCGATAATCACCCAGGCACTCAACAGGCGCATTCCCCTTTTCGCCATTTGTCGCGGTATGCAGGAGATGGTCGTTGCCACCCAAGGCTCGCTTTACCGCCGTTTATGTGAACTGCCTGCATTACTTGAACACCGAGAGGACCAGGACCTGCCGCTGGAACAGCAATACGCTCCAGCACATGAAGTTACCGTGCACGAAGGAGGATTGCTTTCGCAACTACTGCCGGATTGCAACAAATTCTGGGTGAACTCATTGCATGGGCAAGGCGCAAAAGCTCTCGGCCCAAGCGTACGCATTGAGGCACAGGCCGCAGACGGCCTAGTGGAAGCCATCAGTATCCGCGACCAGCCCTTCGCACTCGGCGTACAGTGGCACCCGGAGTGGAACAGCGAAGAATATGCTTTATCCCGCCTGCTGTTCGAAGGGTTTATCACCGCTTGCAAGAACTATCAGAAGGAAAAACGCCTATGAGCGACGTCAGCTTGGCACCGGGGAAACGCTTGTCAAAGATCCGTCAGCAATTAGGGTTATCACAGCGCCGAGCCGCCGAACTGTCTGGATTAACACACAGCGCTATTAGCACCATTGAACAGGACAAAGTCAGTCCAGCCATCAGTACGCTGCAAAAATTACTGACGGTTTATGGGCTTTCATTATCGGCTTTTTTTGCCGAACCGGATAAACCGGACGAGCCTCAGATCATCATCAATCATGAAGACCTGATCGAAATTAGTAGCCAGGGAGTTTCGATGAAGCTGATCCACAATGGTGATCCTAATCGAACTCTGGCAATGATGATCGAAACCTATGAGCCAGGAACAACGACTGGCGAAAGGCTCAAACATCAGGGGGAAGAGATCGGTACTTTACTGGAGGGTGAAGTCATGCTGCAGATCAATGGGCAAACCTATCATCTGCATGCAGGGCAAAGTTATGCCATCAATACCGGTATTCCTCATAGTTTCAGCAACACTTCGGCACGAATCTGCCGGATTATCAGCGCGCATACGCCGACGACATTCTGATTAACGGAGCAAGGTATGGACTTCCACCACTTGCAGTATTGGCAACAGCGGGCGCAAGCCCTAAAGATTGAGAATCGGCTGTTCATCGATGGTCACTATCTCCAAGCCGCTGAAGGTAAAACTTTCGCAGTGTATGACCCTGCAGCACAGCGCAAACTCGTTGAAATGGCCTGTGGCAGCCACGTTGATGTCGATTTAGCGGTCAAAGCAGCACGCGAGGTGTTCGAACGCGGAGACTGGTCACAGGCGGCCCCAACCCAACGCAAATCAATCCTACTCAAATTAGCCATGCTGATGGAAGAACATCAGGAACAGCTGGCATTGTTGGAAACACTGGATACCGGTAAACCCATCCGCCATAGTCTTCGTGACGACATTCCTGGCGCGATCCGTAGTATTCGCTGGTACGCAGAGGCCATCGATAAAGTTTATGGCGAGATTGCACCCACTGCTCATGATGCGCTAGCCCTGATCCACAGAGAACCAATTGGCGTAGTCGGTGCCATTATTCCGTGGAATTTCCCACTGCTGCTCGCCTGTTGGAAATTGGGACCCGCACTGGCCGCCGGTAACAGCGTGGTATTAAAACCGTCAGAAAAATCACCACTGACGGCAGTTTACTTGGGCGCATTGGCACAACAGGCAGGTTTACCGGACGGCGTCCTGAACATTATTCCCGGCTATGGTTTTGATGCAGGCAAAGCATTGGCGCTGCACAACGATGTCGATGCTCTCACCTTCACCGGCTCAACGTTGGTAGCCAAACAATTGATGAAGTATGCCGGCGAATCCAACATGAAGCGTGTCTGGCTGGAAGCCGGTGGCAAGAGCGCCAATATCATTTTTGCCGACTGCGAAGATCTGGATAAGGCGGCGCAAAACGCAGCCGCAGGCATCTTCTACAATCAGGGACAGGTTTGCATCGCAGGAACCCGCTTGCTGGTAGAAGAGAGTATCCAACAGCCGTTTTTGCAGGCATTACGTAAACATGCAGCAACCTTTGCACCCGGCAATCCTCTTGATCCGCAAACGGTAATGGGCACGCTTATCGATGATCAACACTGTGAAAAGGTCGCTGGCTATATCGAGCAAGGTTTGTCACAAGGAGCCTCGCTATTCCTTGATGGACGCCAACATCCTCAAGGGCAACACCCCAGCTATCTCGGCCCCACGATCCTCACCCAAGTGAACAATGCCATGAGCGTTGCGCGCGACGAAATATTCGGCCCTGTGCTCGCGGTAACAACGTTCAACGGCGAGCAAGAGGCGCTAAAACTGGCTAATGACAGTGAGTATGGGCTTGGTGCTGCCGTCTGGACAAGCAACCTGTCACGGGCTCATCGCGTGGCGCGCCAGTTAAAAGCGGGGACCGTGTTCGTCAACAATTATAATGATGGTGATATGACAGTGCCTTTTGGTGGTTACAAGCAGAGCGGCAACGGGCGCGATAAATCCTTACATGCGCTCGATAAATTCACCGAACTGAAAACCACCTGGATTTCACTGGAATAAGGACTGAATCATGACTGAGCACGTGAAAAGTTATTATGCGGCAACGGCTAATGCCCATCAGCCTTATCCGCAGTTGAACGAATCGATCGAGTGTGACGTTTGCATCATTGGTGGCGGTTACACCGGATTGTCTTCGGCACTGTTTCTGGTAGAAGCAGGCTATGACGTAGTGCTGTTGGAGTCAGCACGTATCGGTTTTGGCGCCAGCGGTCGTAACGGGGGACAATTGGTCAACTCCTACAGCCGCGATATCGATGTTATCGAAGCTCGTTATGGGGCAGATAGCGCCAAAATGCTTGGCAGCATGATGTTTGAAGGAGCAGATATCATCCGCAGCCGCATCGAGCGATATGCTATCCAATGTGATTATCGTCCGGGCGGTATTTTTGCTGCTCTCAATAACAAACAATATCATGCCCTGATCGAGCAGAAACAGAACTGGGAACGTTACGGCAATACTCAACTTGAACTGCTAGACGGCGACCGTCTCCGTCAGGAAGTCGCCAGCGAACGTTATGTCGGTGCCTTGCTCGATCACCGTGGGGGCCATATGCATCCCCTCAACCTGGCACTTGGCGAAGCTGAGGCTATACGCTTACAAGGTGGGCGTATATTCGAGCAGTCTGCGGTCATTGATATCCGTTATGGTGAACCTGCTCTGGTCAGCACTGCCAACGGGCAGGTAAAGGCACGTTACGTTATCGTCGCGGGAAATGCTTACTTGGGCGATAAACTGGAACCAAGATTAGCAAAACGCAGCATGCCATGTGGCACCCAAGTCGTCACGACTGAGCCACTGACCCCAGAAGTGGCCGCATCACTGATCCCAAAAAACTATTGCGTCGAAGACTGTAACTACCTTTTGGATTATTACCGTCTTACAGCTGACAATCGTCTGCTTTACGGTGGCGGTGTGGTTTACGGTGCCCGCGATCCAGACGATATCGATAACCTGATCCGCCCTAAACTGCTGAAAACCTTTCCACAGTTAAAAGGCATTCGCATCGACTACCGCTGGACAGGTAATTTCCTACTGACGCTATCGCGTATGCCACAATTTGGTAGGTTGGAAAACAATGTCTACTATATGCAAGGCTATAGTGGCCACGGCGTCACCTGTACTCATCTTGCAGGGAAGTTAATCACAGAGCTGATGCGTGGTGACGCAGAACGCTTTGATGCTTTTGCCAAACTGCCACACCTGCCGTTCTTTGGCGGACGTAATCTGCAAATCCCGTTCACGGCGATTGGCGCCGCCTACTATACGTTACGGGATCGGATCGGCATTTAGGCCACCAAAAGCGTAACACAGGTTGCGCCCCTGATTGCACGTAAGCCACAAGCTCACGGCCAATCAAAGTTCAGCCTAGGCGATCGCGATAGCCTATTATACCCATCGCAAGTGCGCCGAGCGGCTCGGCGCAACATCGATTAGATCACCATCTCCGGCGAGTGAAGGCTGCAATTTACAAAGCGGCGGCTATATCATGAGCTATGTGCGGCTTAAGAGGATATACTGAACTCCCATACATCTATCCGGTGAAAGATATGTCTATCTTTGATGCCTTTAAGATGTTTAGTGACACATCAGTCAACGTCACTTGCCCAGAATGCGCTAAAAGTTCGCCGCAGGAACGACGAAAAGTAAAACGAAATATCACATTGATTTGTCCGCACTGTGGGCACTACTTCCGCCAAACGGAAGATTAAAGGTGTATTCCACAGTATGGACAGGAAATGTTTAATTCACTCACGGTGCTGTCACTACCTCAAAGCCTAGTATGACCGCGCTTTTGGATAGGCGATAACTCGGTCAATTTTGAGCACAACTTAGTTTTTTGCCGCTGCGATATATCTGGCCATCTCTTCTGCGGGCACCATTCCACCACCGGTGGCCCAAACCAGATGTGTCGCGTTAGCTATCTGTTCTTCGCCAATATGATGGTTGTCCAGGTAGTGCTGGTGCATACATACTCGTGCTGGCCCTGCCATTCCCGCCAGCGCGGAGGGTTCCAGTTGAATGTTTTCTTCACTGGCTAGCATACCGAGTAACTCATACATCTCCCGATCGTCCAGCGTATAGAATCCGTCCAAAAGGCGCTCCATTGCTCGGCCAACAAACCCAGAGGCTCTGCCAACCGCCAAGCCATCTGCTGCCGTGACGTTATCAATGCCAAGATCCTGTACCGCAATGTTATCGTGCAATCCAGTATGAACACCTAACAGCATGCAAGGGGAATGCGTCGGTTCAGCAAAAATGCAATGAACGTCATCACCAAACGCCAGTTTTAAACCAAAAGCCACACCCCCCGGCCCACCACCCACGCCACAAGGCAGATAGACGAACAATGGATGATTCTTATCAACCGTAATGTTCATCTGTTCAAACTGTTTTTTCAGACGACCACCTGCCACTGCATAGCCAAGAAAAAGCGTCTTTGAGTTCTCATCATCAATGAAGAAACAGCGTGGATCGGAACTCGCCTGCTTACGGCCTTGAGCGACAGCAACACCGTAATCCTGCACATACTCCACCACGTTGACACCATGTTCACGCAGTTTACGTTTTTTCCATTCACGCGCATCGGCCGACATATGCACATTCACGCTAAAACCCAGTTTGGTACTGATAATGCCAATCGACATCCCCAGATTTCCTGTTGAACCCACAGCAATACTGTATTGGCTGAAGAACTGACGGAATTTATCGCTAAACATGATGCTGTAATCATCCTCAACATCGAGTATTCCCGCTTCGATGGCCAGTTTTTCTGCATAAGTCAGCACTGCGTAAATTCCACCACGTGCTTTGATTGAACCGGAAATCGGCAGATGGCTATCTTTTTTCAACCAGACTCTGCCCGCAATAGCTTGCTCGTAACGCTGTTCAAGCGCTTTTTGCATCGCAGGGATTTCGACAACTTCAGACTCGATGATACCGTTCGATTTTTGCATTTCTGGAAAGGCCAGGCACAGATAAGGCGCAAAACGTCTCAGACGCGCTTCTGCCTCAGCCACCTCTTTTGACGTTAGTCCCACATAAGGTAGCCCTTCTTCTAGCGTTACCGTAATGGGGTTAAACCATGTCACTTCTTCCAAGTCGATCAGTCGTTGCACTAAGGGATAATTCGCCACCAATCTTTCAATTTCTAGCGTGTTCATAAATATTCTCTTTTCGACCAAATAACACAGGAAAGCATGGGGGGTTATACCCAGCCCTATAAGCTAAATAGGCTATATGGACACCGCCCCGATGCAAGTAGGGGCAACTTTTTTCCTGACAATGTAGTCAAGAACATATATTCGGCTTAGTGAGCCCTGATGAACATCCGTACTCTCTAGCCTCATGAGTTGCATGGCTTATGATGCCGGGGATAATGAGACCCGCGAGTTTGATATACGGATGGGGAATATATTCCTCAAGTCAAAGATGTCATTGACTATGCGGACAAATAAATAGATGGGTTCGACATGATGCTATTACCAAAAAATGCAGATAATGCCCCTTCAACTACCAAGCATTCGTCCTTAAATTTGTCTATAGGAATGGGCAATGGAATATAGCCGCCAGTAACTCCAAATTAAATTCCCGCCATGCCTCTATAGCCATGGCGGGGTTGGAACATAGTACATCTGATGCACGATTAGGCTACCAGACTGTGTCCCACAGCCTAATTGACCGCCTGCTGGCGTGTCCATTCCAGCATTTGTGCTGCAAGCCGATCGCTCGCCAAACCAAATGATTTGACAACCTGATCCATTCCTCTGCCCTCTATGGGTTGGCGTATCTCAAAGCTGCGGCTTACCATCACCTTGCGATCGGACATACGTACCAGACGTGCATCAAAGCGGATCACAACTTCCCCTTTCTCTCCATGGTATACACCTTGGAATGAGGCCAAATCGCCGTTGATTTCAATATCCGCCAGCAGATTATCTTCATCACTACCCACTGAACGGAAACTGCCGTTGGCACGAAACTCCTGAATCAGGCGATTTCGCAACAATATCGGTGCCGGATCGCTCCAACGAGAGCCACTAAAAGAAGTGATCTCTGCCCCCTGAGGCTGAACGGCAATACGCGTGCCATTCAGAAATTGGCTGGTATTAGGCTGGACAATACGCAGCGATTTACCCGTTGCTTGTCCACCGGCAGAAGCTGCCGGTTGTGCTGGCAGCAAATACACCTGCGATATCGGGCTTTCAGGTAAAATGGTGCAAGCCGCCAGTGGCAGAAACAATATCAAAGCCAACATGGGTAAAATATGGCGGCGTAAAGAGCCATGAATTGCGTTGGGATTAATCATTATGGTGTAAACTCCTTGGTGCGTTCACGGCCCCTTAGCAAGGCTGAGGGGTTTTCTTCTAGGCGACTCACGGAATTGCGTAACGCCAGTAACGTTCTACGTAGTTCATCCACTGCCGGGCCAAGATCGTTCAAACCCTGCATGCCACTGTTGAGTGACTGTTGATTTTCGCTAATCAACTTATTGAGTAATGCTGACGTTTTCTCAAGCGATGCCATTGTATTCGCTGCATTACTAACCAACTGTTTCCCCTGCCCGTTCAGTAATCCATTAGCCGTACGCACTAGCTGATTGGTTTGCGCCAACGTTTCATTACTCTGTTTAGTCACCAATGCCAGTTGCTGAATGATGGTGCGAATATCTTCACGTTGCCCGGCTACTGTGTCGGTTATTTTAGTTAAATTATCCAAGGTATTGGTTAAGCGTTTCTGATTATCTGGTGTCAGTACCTGATTGAGGCGGATCAGTACTTCATTGATATTCATGACCAGATCTTCACCATTGCTTACTAATTGGCTCAGTGGCGATGGCGTCGCTACGATAACAGGTATCTCATCATTCCTATCCATCAACAATGGGCTGGACTCACTGCCACCGCTAAGTTGGATATTGGAAGAACCGGTGACCCCAGCAACCGCTAGCCGAGCTTGGGTGTCCTGACGAATCGGCACTGAGGCAGTAACACGTATACGCGCCCAGACTTTACTCGGCGTATTTTCGTCCAGCCGCAATTGGACCACTTCCCCGACACGGATGCCACTGTAATTCACCGAACTGCCTTGCGAAAGACCACTGACCGCTTCCTCAAACATAATGTCGTACAGTTTAAACTGGCGATCGCTACCAGATTTAGTCAGCCACAAACTGAATAACAGCACGGCAGCGAAGATAATGAGAGTAAAAAAACCAATCAGTACATGGTGAGCACGGGTTTCCATTGTTTATTGCCTCTCTCGACTGTTCGTTACGGCCTGTTGCGCCGCTCGCCCACGTGGGCCATGGAAATACTCTTGGATCCAGGCATCGTCGGTAGCTGCCACGGCATCCAGCGTATCAACCACCAGCACTTTTTTCTGCGAGAGCACTGCTACCCGATCACAGATGGTATAAAGCGTGTCCAGATCGTGGGTGACCAGAAAAACTGTCAGCCCCAGAGCATCTCGCAGTGTCAGGATAAGGTTGTCAAATGCGGCGGCACCAATAGGGTCCAAGCCCGCGGTCGGTTCATCCAGAAACACAATTTCAGGTTCCAGTGCTAACGCCCTTGCCAGAGCCGCACGCTTTACCATGCCCCCGGAAAGTGAAGCGGGATACTTATTACCGGCATTGGCGGGTAAGCCTGCCAATGCAAGTTTGACCTGTGCCAGCTCTTCTGCATCTCGGCGCGGCAAACCGTTATACTCTATTAACGGCAACGCCACGTTTTCAGTCACGGTCAACGAACTGAACAATGCACCACGCTGAAACAGTACGCCAAACCGCCTTTCCAAGGCGGAGCGGCGTGTTCCTGAAAGCGCCATCAGGTCCTCGCCAAAAACGTGTATCTGGCCCGCCGTTGGGCGACGCAAACCTACAATGCTGCGTAACAGGACCGACTTTCCGGTGCCTGAACCACCAACGATGCCCAAGATCTCTCCACGGCGCACATCTAAATCAAGATTTTCATGCACACACTGCTTGCCAAAACAGTTACGCAATTTACGAATGCTGATAATGGCTTTTGGGGTTGCCTGGCTCACCATCCCATCTCCATAAAGAACAGTGCGGCAACGGCATCCAGCAGGATCACCACAAAGATTGAATGCACTACGCTCGCGGTAGTATGCGTGCCTACCGACTCAGCGCTCCCGGTGACTTTGAACCCTTCCAGGCAACCGACAATGGCAATCAGAAAGGCGAATATAGGCGCTTTGCTCATCCCAACCAAAAAGTGCTGGAGACCACCGCTACTCTGCATAATGTTCAGGAACATGGTTGGCGAGATATCCAGTGTCAAAGCACAAACCACGACACCGCCAAAAATTCCACTGAGCATGCCGATGAAGGTTAATATGGGTAACGCAAGCAACAACGCCAAAACCCGTGGCAGCACCAGCAACTCGACAGAGTTAAGCCCTAAAGCCTGGATAGCGTCGATTTCTTCATTAGCCTTCATCAGACCAATTTCCGCAGTGAATGCACTGGCAGTTCGACCTGCCATTAATATCGCGGTAAGCAGCACCGCAAATTCCCGCAGAAAGGAAAACACGACCAACTGCACGGTAAAAATACCGGCTCCGAAGGCAGCCAAAACCGTTGAGCCAAGAAAGGCGATAACGGCACCAACCAGAAAGGTCAGCAACATAATAATGGGAACCGCATTCAGGCCTATTTGCTGGATATTAGCGACTAACGACGTCATGCGCCAACGTGAAGGGCGTAATAAATTACTAATCAGGGTTTGTAGAGTCAGACCAACAAAGCCTAATAAAGAAAGAAGATCTTGCCAGAAATCGACCATCGCTTTACCAATGGTAGACAGCATCTCAACAATCAGCCCTGGGGGTTTTTCTGGTGGTGGAGGTTCAAAACCTTTTAAGGCATGGGCTACCGTTTCCAGTAGAATACGACGTTCTATTGGAAGTGACGGTGCCGTGTTTTCAAGATCGAATAGACGCTGTTCACCCAGCAGATTGGCCAGTAACTTCGCCCCTGCGGTATCAAGAATACCCAGTTGTTTCAGATCGAAAACGGCATTTGCAGGCACGCGGGGTTGCAATTTTTTAACCTTCGATTCCAACTGACGATAATGAGCCAGAACCCAATCCCCAGATACCGATACACAGGGTGGATTAACGGTCTCGTCAAAATTGAGCAATGCACCGATCTGTTGTTCTGTCATAAAGACCCTTTAGCGGGATATTTGTATTGTCATACCCAGCAACCTGAAAAAAGAACACTGACGTCATCAGCAAAAAAACACTATTTCTTGCTCATAAAGCTTATTAATATCAGCTTGATTGCAGGTTTATTACACAAATAATCATGGTCAATCCCCTAAATTCGTCGACAGCGGCAAAAAACTGCCAACGGACAATACAATAAGCGTAGCGGGTCTACGCTGATTTGCTATCTCATCGCGTAATATCAATGCGTAACGGCGTCATTATTGATGGTGGGACAGGGGATTAACTCTGGGACTAGGCAGGTAAACGAATGTGCAGGGCCGGTAATGCCAAACCCTGCCAGCGCAGGTTACTTCACTTCACCCATTGCTTTCAGTTTTTTCGACAAATCGCGGCGCTCTTTCGACAGATCGGCATTTTTGATGATGTAATCATCGACGCGATCTTCATAGTCGCTACGCATATTGGCAATGATGCCTTGGACATCTTCAATGCTCATACCCGGCTTGATGTACTCGCTCAGGTTATCGAGCAGCAGCACGCGTTTCTGGTTGTCACGAATTTTCTTTTCGTTGTCAACAATTTCACGCTGTAATTTGTTTTTACGGCGAAACATACGCACAAACTCCAGAACGTCCTGAAAACTCGGCTTAATTGGATTATCCATCTTTAGACCCTTGCTTTAGTAATACACAGATTCATTTGCTGACGCTCACAATAGATACCAAGATACAGGTTTGTGACCATAAGACACAACTGCCAATGCCTCTATCTTACTCACTTTAGCGCCTGTTCCCTATACCAAAGCGCCTGCTTCATGATCTGACCCGCTATTTAGGCTGCATCCTCAGAGCAAGAAACACAGACTATTTGAAATCCACTACCATTTGTTGCGGTATGGAGAGCCCACGCGTTGATTGTACACAGCGCGCAATATAATCGGTAAACCGCGGCGGTTTTGCCATGCCAAGACTAAGGAGTTTTTCGTTACTGAAACGCACATTCAGCATAGCGAATGAACCGTACAAACGCATCGCCTTTAACATCAAACGTTCATTACAGGGGCCAAAAATGTCTTTCAGCTGTCTACGCATATGCAGTAAAGCGTCATAACTGACCTGCGCATAGTGGTCACCTACGGGGGCTTTTTGTAAAGCAGCAGCGATAGCGTCATCAATTTCTGCAAAGCTGACGCTACGCTCTTCACCCGCTGAAATATGATAAACATCACTATCTAGGCTATCACTGTTTAGCAACATCACTAACGCATCAGCACAATAGTCAACCGGGATCACATCAATATTGTCCTGCAATGAACACATGAATTTCTGCAACATCAACGCCATATTGAACACCCAGAAAATACTGCTTGATGGTTTACACCCTAAACGGGTATGCCCAACCACGATCGAAGGCCGTGCAATCACAAGTGGCAACTGTGGACATGTTTTCCGCATCAATTGCTCAATGGTAGACTTGGAACGGGTATATTCCACCAGATGTTCGGCATTTTCTTCAAACTCGGCGCTTTCTTCCACCAGTGCACCCGGTTCCGGGGCACAAGACATTGCCGTCCCAACATGCAAAAATCTTTTTAACCCTGTAACTCGAGCCATTTTTTGTGCAAAACGCAGTGTACCTTCAACATTTACCTTCCAAATAAGCGGGTTGTTACCAAATGAAGCCACCGCAGCACAATTCAGCACATGAGTTACTTGATTAATTCGCGTGTCGGATAAAAATAACTCTGGCTCACTTAAGTCACCCAGTAAAATATTTTCCGTAGTTAGCTTATCTAGAATGTTCTTATCTATATTAAATTTTTCCATATTACTACGAATACGGTTTAGACCCTGTTGTTCATTCTCTGCACGCACCAAAAAAATAAATTTAATACATTGATTTTCAATAAGTAATTTCTCAAGAACTGCACCACCGAGAAAACCGGTAGCACCAGTCAACAACAGTGTTTTCATGCTGGACACCCATTATTAGTATTGAATATAACGGATTGTATGCCTGCACTTATAAACCAGAATTAAATAAAACCCGATGACTTCCGAACATTCTTTTCACCTAGTTAACTGAACAAAAAATAAGTCACCAATGTGCTTCTAGATGCCATTTCCGCTGTTCTGGTTGGTTTACATATCCAATTTTATTTAAACTATATACCCAAAATAATTCGAGTTGCATGTAGGCGGCAAGTCTGAGCGTCGTCAGGAGCATAGCTCACTCTGTGACGGGTGCAAACGGACGAAGCCAACACCCATGCAACTTGAAGAATGGAGGGTATAGCCAGGCAAAGACTGAACTCGGCTGTGTCCCTTAATTGTATACGAGCATTGCGGGTGGTCATTTGAGCGTAGGGCAAAGCGTAAGCTGTGAGGTTGGGCAGGCCAAATAAACGGCAAATGATGTGGCAGCTTGATCGGTATGTAAGACACTATCAATAAATCATGATCCTGCTCGTTTTTCCGTTTTAAAGTGAACCTGTGCTTGGCATCGCTTATCGCGCCGTTACAATAGAAGCCAATTCCCTATGCCAAAGAAGAGATACAATTTTGAGCAGCAAGGCACCGGCCACATTTTACATTCACGATTACGAAACCTTCGGTAAAAGCCCGTCGATGGATCGCCCAGCACAATTTGCGGGTGTACGCACCGATATGGATTTCAATATTATCGAAGAACCGCAGATTTTTTACTGTGCGCCGGCCGATGACTATCTCCCTGACCCAGAAGCAGTGATGATAACGGGTATCACGCCGCAACAAGCATTGGCGAAAGGGGTTAATGAGGTAGAGTTTACCCGTCGGGTTCATGAAGCATTTAGCGTTGCGGGCACCTGTATTCTGGGTTACAACAATATTCGTTTTGATGATGAAGTCAGTCGTAACCTCTTCTACCGCAACTTCTACGATCCTTACGCTTACAGTTGGCAAAACGGTAATTCACGTTGGGATCTGCTTGACGTTATGCGCGCCTGTTATGCTCTGCGTCCGGAAGGGATCCTATGGCCAGAGAATGACGAGGGGTTTCCCAGTTTCCGCTTAGAGCATCTGACAAAAGCTAACGGTATAGAACACGCACACGCACACGATGCAATGTCTGACGTGTACGCTACGATTGCTATGGCCAAACTGGTTAAACAGGCACAGCCAAGACTGTTCGATTATCTATTACAACATCGCAATAAACATAAACTGAATCAGCTTATCGATATCGCGGATATGACGCCGCTGGTTCATGTTTCTGGTATGTTCGGCGCAGCGCGCGGTAATACCAGTTGGGTTTCACCTGTGGCTTGGCACCCAGATAACAAAAATGCCGTTATTATGTGTGATTTGGCGGGAGATATAACGCCTCTGCTGGAACTTGACGCCGATGGACTCCGTGAACGACTCTACACGCGACGCGATCGAATGGCTACAGATCAGGCACCGGTACCCATCAAGCTGGTACATATCAATAAATGCCCTGTGCTGGCACCGGCCAAGACGTTGTTGCCAGAAAATGCTGAACGTTTAGGGATCGATCGTCAGGCGTGTCTTGAGAATCTGAAAGTGCTACGTCAACATCCAGAAATCCGCGAGAAAGTGGTAGCGTTGTTTGCAGAAGCCGAGCCTTTCACCCCACCCGATGATGTAGATGCAAGACTCTACGACGGTTTCTTTAGTGATGCCGACAGAGCTGCCATGAAAATTATTCAGCAAACGAAACCACAAAATCTGCCTGCTTTGGATTTAACCTTTAACGACGACAGAATGAAGGAATTATTATTCCGCTATCGTGCGCGCAACTATCCGAATACGTTGGATGATGCCGAACAGCGCCGCTGGTTAGAACATCGTCAAACAGTACTCAACGCCGAGCAGGTTCAAAACTATCTGTTGCGGTTAGAAACACTGTATAACCTACATGAAGGTAATAAAGATAAAACAGCGCTGCTGAAAGCGCTGTTTGAATATGGCAAACAATTAGTCGGCTAGCAAGAACCTCAAAGAGAGCAGACAATGACTTTGTCTGCTCTCTGTAAGTCAATTGCCCACAGCATTAGCGCAAGATAGCAGTCTCGAAAATTAATTCTCTTGGTAAAGGTTCATCATAAGGATTGAGGTAAACCTGTACCAAAACGCGTTAGCTGAATGGTTGTTAGGCCTGGTGCCAGCCTTTGGACAGACAAACCTAAACCAGATCAAAATGTATGCTATGTGACGTGTCGGAACATCCACCGACAAACACACTGATGCGCGAAGGTTCCAACGCAAAGCAACGCCGCTGGCCGTAGAATTCCAGCTCTTTTTCACCTAATTCGAAGCTCACTTCGCGTGACTCTCCTGGCTGCAGCGTAATTCGCAGAAACCCTTTCAGCTCACGCATTGGACGCGTCGTGCTGGCAAGATGCTGCTGAATGTAGCACTGCACAACCTCAGATCCGGCCAGCTTGCCTTCGTTGGTCACCGTGACGGTCACACGTTGACATTCACTCACTGAACATGTTTTATGGCTCAAACGCAGACCGGCATAGCTAAAATGGGTATAACTCAAGCCGAAACCGAAGGGATAGAGCGGTGTATCCGCCAAGTCCTTATAAGGTTGGTACTCACGGTAGTCACGCATTTTACCCAGTTGTTTACGGCCATAGTAAATGGGGATCTGGCCAGTATTGCGTGGGATTGTCATCGGCAGTTTGCCGCTGGGCACCTGCTCGCCAAAGATAATACGGGCAATGGCCATCCCCGCTTCTGTGCCACACTGCCAGCCATACAACAGTGCATCGGCATACTGCTCCGTAGCAGCGGAAGGCAGCGGGCGCCCCGTACACTGCACTACAACCAAGGGCTTACCTGTGCGCCCGACAGCAGCAATCAATTCCTCTTGCCCTGGTGGCAGCTGTAGTTCGGCAATATTGCGTGCCTCTCCTGTGCGTCGATGACTTTCGCCGGTGCAAAGTATGACAATATCTGCCCGGTGAGCGCACTCAATCATCTCATCGCTAAAAATACTCGGCTCAGTGATGACGTTAACCTCACCCGCAAGGGCGCAGATCCCCTGATAAATGGAGGTCACATGACTGGCATCACCGTCCAGGCACCATGAGCCGAGGTGTTGACGTTGTGAATGTGCATGAGGGCCGATCACCGCCACGGTTAGAGGGCCAGATGTCCGGCTAATCGGCAGTAGGTTTGCGTTATTTTTCAATAACACAATCGATTGTTCTGCCACTTCCAACGCTTTCGCCAGATGTTCTGGGCGGCGCAGTGCAATGGTATGCCACTCTTCATCGACATAAGGGTTTTCAAACAGGCCCGTGCGGAATTTGGCCCGTAGAACCCTACGCACCGCATCATCCAACAGTGTTGTATCAATACGCCCCTGCTGCACCAGTTTTTCCAGATTATGTTGATAGGCTTCATGAGGCATCGCCATGTCCACACCGGCTCGTAATGCTTGTTCAGCGGCGTGCAAGGGATCCTGTGTAACACCGAAATAGGTCAGATCAAGAATCGAACCCCAGTCGCTGATCACCAAACCATCAAATTCCTGTTGCTGTTTCAGCCAGTCGGTGACCAGACCGCCATTTGCCGTCACCGGCATACCACCAAGATCGTTAAAGCTGGTCATCACCGACCCCACACCGGCGGTGACAGCAACTTTAAACGGGGGCAGATGAACATTGTGCAGCGTATTCTCCGAGATCTCACTGGTATCATAATCGCGGCCACCTTCGGCAGCGGCGTAGCCGATAAAGTGCTTGGCGCAGGCTAACAGACTGCCCAACGCGCTGAGATCTTCCCCCTGAAAGCCCGCAACAACAGCCGCAGCAAACTGACTGGTGAGCCAGGGATCCTCGCCATAGGTTTCGATCGTTCTTCCCCAGCGCGGATCGCGAGCAATATCCAGCATTGGGGCGAAGGTCCAATGGATACCCAGTGATGCGGCCTCGTACGCAATCATCTGATAGGCCTGCCTGATTAATTCAGGGTTCCAGGATGCGGCTTGCGCCAGCGGGATCGGCAGCACGGTCGCCTGCCCGTAGATAACATCACGGGCAAACAGCAGTGGGATACCCAAGCGGCTTTGCTCCACGGCAACGCGCTGGATCTCATTCAACTGACGTGGATCAACACGTTCTCCGGGCGCATTCCCAGCCCAAGCGGTATCGGCCAGAATACGCGAGCCCCAACAACCATCGCGAACACTGGCAAGGTAGCTGTCGCGGTGTTGCTGATAGTTCAGCATCGGGTGCTGGCAAAGCTGGCCCACTTTTTCTTGCAGCGTCATCTGGTTGAGCAGACTATTAATGCGCATTTCAATCGGCAGAGTGGCATTACGGTAGGCGGTATTCATTAAGAGCTCCAAATTTCCGATAACCAAAAGTCAGGGACAATGCCCAGCGTGCGTTACCGCCGAGGCAAGCAGCCAGTGGTGAATTCTGGCGCAGAACGCCACTGATAGGCAGGGAATGCTTCATTGAGAAAAGCTTCCATTGCTTGCTGCCCAGAGAGATCTTGCTGCTGATAGCGAGCCAGTAAGCAGGTTGCGGCTTCGGCAATAAAGCGGGTATCTATCTCAGTGTAAGTACGGATAAATTCTTTCAACTCCTGATTGCTGGCATAAGACAGCAGATCCGTACTGCGCGCCAATGCCTGATAATAGAAATCAGGGCGATAGACCAGCAACCCCATGCGCCAGCCATCAATAACCTGCTGATAGCCGCCGGAGTACGCATCCTGGCTATAAAGCTCGATCTTATTTAAGCCCTTCAATGCCAGAATGTAGTTGCCTGCGGCATATTGCTGTTCTGCAAAGTCAAAATAGCGTTTGGACTGTTGATAGACCATAAGCCATGCGCTGCAATAGGCCAGGAGAATAATCAGTAACAAGGCAGCTAAACCGGTTTTTACCTTCATTATTTCACTCCAATCCCTGTGAATGCTCGAATAAAATTGCGCTGTAAGAAAAAGAAAACCAGCACCACAGGTATGGCGATCATGGTCGTCATCGCCCAAAGTTGCTCAAGGTTTTCAGTGGGAATATCGTTGACGAATTTAAATAACGCCAGTTGCAGGGTCATCAGCGAGTCATCGCGGACATATAGTAATGGCCCCATAAAATCATTCCAGGTCGCCATAAAGGTTAAAATAGACACGGTGGCTAACGCGGGTCTGATCATCGGGAGAACTATCTTGAAGAAGATGGTGAACTCACCGGCACCATCAATTCTGGCGGCTTCGATATAGGCGTTATCTACCTGTTTTAAAAACTGCACCAACAGGAAGATGTTATAGGCACTGATAGTGCCGGGGACGATTAATGCCTGGAAAGTATTCACCCACCCCCAGGAGTACAGCATCATATACGTAGGTATGGTGAATAACACGGCAGGCACCATCATGGAAGTTAGGATCAGTTTGAGCCAGAACTCCCGGGCTGGGAGGTTCATTTTCACGATGGCGTAGGCAACCATTGATGAAAACAGGGTATTCGTGACCGTCACTGTAATGGAAATAAACAGAGTATTCAGAAAAATTCGTCCCAGATTCAAACTGAGAAATGCCTGAATATATCCGTTAAACGAAAAATGTGTTGGCAACGAGTTAGGGTTGTTAATAATCTCGGTTCCCGTTTTAAATGAATTCATCACCATGAAGAAAAACGGGTATAACACCACTAAACTGCCCGCAATCAGCAAGCTGTAGATAAATAGACCCTTTAGACTAATACGCATTATCACGCATCCTTTTCCTGAGTGAGTTTCAACTGCACTACCGTAAAGAGATAGATCACCGCTGCCAGCAGCAGGCCGATAGTCGAGGCCGCACCCATTCTCATATCAGAGAAACCGGTTTTATACAGATAGAGCACGGGTGTTAACGCGGAGTTATAAGGGCCACCATACAGATCGAAATTCATTAAGACCTCAACAAACATCTGCATCCCATTAATAATATTCATGGTCATCACAAAAATAATCTGTGGTTTCAGCAAAGGCAGGGTAATACTCCAGGTTTTTCTCCACCAGCTTGCGCCATCAATACTTGCAGCTTCATACAGTGATGGGTTAATCCCCGCGATGCCGCCAAGAAAAATGATCATCTGAATACCAAACCATTTCCAAGTGCTGAATAAGGCAATTAGCGGCATCGGTAACCATTGATCAAACTTCCAGAAAATAGGTCCTTTAAGCCAACCCCACTCTAGCAATAAACTCTGTATCGGCCCGGTCGGGCTGGAAAGAAAGTTAAAAATAACCATCGCTACAGTAATTGAGGTGATCACTGGGATAAACATGATGGTTCTAAACAGGCCGCCAAAATGGGTGATTTCATGTAATAGCAAGGCTAAGCCTATAGCCAGCACAAAGCTAAGAAAAATAAAAATAACCTGGTTAAAAAGCACATTGAATAGCGAACGCCAGAATAGGATATCTGTAGCAACAGCGATCCAGTTGTTCAACCCAACAAACTTCGTACTCTCCAAGCTCAATATATTAATGTCTAAAAAGCTGTTCTGAAAAGAGAGTGCAAAAGGATAAAGAATAAAAATCAAGAAATAGATAATCCAGGGCGCTAAGAATAGATACCCTATCATGAGATTGTTATTTTTCATTGTAGCTCCTTAGAGATCCCTGCCTACATCCTAAAGTGACTTGGGTATATGCCATTCATACTTCAAGTTGCTTGGCTATTGGCTGTACTCGTTCACCCTGGCCACAGAGTAGGCTATGAGCCCAGGGGTTCATTCTTTCACCGCCTACAACCAACTCGAATTATTTTGGGTATAGATTTTTAGTGCTCGTTCAGTAATTTTTTGGCCGCCTTTGCCGATTCGGCCACGGCCTGCTCTGGCGATATCTCACCTTTCAGTACCACACGGCTATAGTTGGCCAGGATAATATTTGCCACGTCTGCTGAAAGGGCCGAAGGTTCGCTCATGAGGGTGTGTTGTAACTGCTGTACAAAGGGTTTTGCCTCATCAGACTGAAAATAAGCGTCTTGTTGCAGCGCTTTCAGCGTAGGCAATTGCCCCAACGCAATATTGGCTTGTAGATTGATATCGTCGCGCATCAGAAGCATCAGCAGATCCCAACTGAGCAGCTCTTTCTCGGGTGTCTCCTTGAAGATCATGATCGCCCGTCCATCCAGCAACGAGTAGTGGGTATCACCTTTGGTTTGCACAGGAATAGGTGCCACAGCCACGTCTTGGCCAATGACCATTGGGTGATCTGCCGCAGAGGTGAGTGTGGACTTCCAACCAAAACCGAACTGTAACCAGATGCCGATATGGCGTGAGAAAAAGCTGGTCTCCATGGTCAATGGAGCAAAGCGTTGCGCCTGCTGCATCGTTTGCATAAACGTCGCCATACTGGCGGCGGGATGATCGAAAACAATGCCTGTACCGTAGCGGTTCAGTAACTGATACTTCCCATGATTGGTGTTGTAGTAGAGTGGCGCAAGCATATTCCAATACCAACTACCTGATGACAGCACGTCATTCCAGAAAACGGTGCCATAGACTTTACTGCCATCTTTACGCGCAGGTAGCGCGGAGATCTTTTCTGCCGCAAGTAAAAACTCGTCCCAGGTTTCCGGAGGATGTTGAGGATCCAAACCCGCTTCAACAAATAATGCTTTGTTATATATCATCATTTGTGTTGTGGCATTCCAGGGAATGTAATAGGTGCGGCCAAAATTTTCGCGTAAAAAGTGAGGTTCAATACGTTCAGTCAGTGATGCAAAACCGGGGAATTTATCCAGAAATGCCAGCTTACCGAGTTTAGCCAACTTTGCTGGCTGATAACCAAAAACCCCAATATAGACATTGGGATTATCTCCCGCAGCCATACGAGTATCCAACCGTTCATCGTTAGAAACCGTGACATTTACATCGGGATGTAATTTTTTAAATTCAGGTACGACGGTATTACGCATGAATGAAACATAGTTGCCACTCGGCACCATTATTTCCAGCCTTTCTTCCGCCATTAGGGGCAGAGAGATTATTGCGATAGCAATAGCATAGAGTATTTTCATTACGATCATTACCCTAAAAATATCAATATATGAAGGAATAGCCATGATTAATTCAGGATCACAGGAACCATTTAATCACCGCTAAGTTTAATCATTACTACATTTCGCTACGGTATTTTTTAATAACGACTCAGTCGCTATAATGTCTCTCTCTCAATTAACTGTGTTGGTAGCAGAGTAATCGCATCAATATCCGCCTCTTTCCTTATTGCTTTGAGTAGCGTGGTGGCGGAAATCATACCCATTTCATATTTATGATGATCAACCGTTGTCAGTGATGGTGTTAATACACTGGATGCGTAAATATTATCAAAGCCCACTATTTTTATATCATCCGGAACCTGGATATGATGCTCTTTTGCTGCGCGTAAAATACCAATGGCCATTTCATCATTAGCGGAAAAAATAGCCGATGGCACTCGACCCTCAGCAATTAACGCTTTCATTTTTAAATAGGCATCTGCTTCGGTAAAATCAGAATGAATAATATAGTCCTGCTTGGGCTGCAGATTATGGTAGCCCAGCGCAGCGATAAAGCCCTCCAACCGTTTCTGATTGTCGTAAGACTGGGCAGGGCCACTGAAGAAACAGATATCCCGGCAACCTTTAGCCAATAATGCATTCACAGCCTTAAATGCACCGCCAAAATTATCAATTAATACATTGTAGATATGCGGGTTTTCCAACTCACGATCCAGCACCACTATCGGCAGATCTTCAGCAGCGATAGAGTGCAAAAAGCTATTATCAAAAGAGCTGGTGAGCACAATCGCGCCATCCACAGAGCGATCTCTAAGATACTTATGCGCGGTGGAATGCTCACCACCGTACAAACTACAAGCCACCAGATCGTAGTGTTCACTGTGCACCGTTTGCTCAATGCCACGTATCAGTTCACTATAGATCGGCCCAGACCAAGAGTTGAAAAACAGGCCAATAGCACCGCTGCGTTTGGCTTTTAACATTTTCGCATTATTGTTGGAGGTGTAGTTCATCTCCTGCGCAATTTTTAACACGCGTTGCCGGGTCTTCTCTGTGATCTTCGAACTGCCATTGATGGCGTAGGAAACCGTAGAGATTGCAACGTTGGCCCTTTTAGCAACATCTTTTATGGTTACTTTCACAACTCACTCTCTAATGACAAAAAAGAACCCTACTATACCCGTCCCCCTGCCACTTGAGTATGACGGGTATATAGTCTGAACCATTCTGGCTGTATGCGGCACAGTATGCCGCTCTACAATTACTTCACTACAGGTAAATAACCAACTGATTATCAGATGAATTTTCTTTCATCATTCCTGCTTCAATGTCTTGGCGACGAATCAACGCCGCACCACTGCGGTAAGGGTTAGCCTGCAGGCTAAATGCCAGCGGTTGGCCGTTGAGTAACACCCGCTTCGGTGTAAACTCCCCCTGGAGCGGGTGGATACGCAGCGTTATCGGACGTTGGTAGACTTGATACTGAACAGTGACATCACCAAACTGGCGGCTGATAACCGGATCCAACAACAGGTCGCCACATTGATAGCGCAGCCCTAACAGGCTAGAGATAATCTGGTTGATGTAGATCCCAGGGCCGCTCGAGTAGATGCGCCAGCCCGATTTTACTGCGACATCACCGGTTTTCAATTGTTGGAAGTCGCTGTAGGCCTGATAGCGATCATCAAATTTTGCATCGGAGCTGGAGAAATAGCAGTTTGCCTGGCGTGGTTCCGCATTAGGCACACATTCTTGAATACCGACCGGTACGGTTTTAAACAGATTGTCGTACAATTCTTGCGCCATCCCCATTTTGCAGAGTGCTTCAAGAAAGCGGATATGCGCGTGACAATATTGCAAACCGATTTCACGCCCCAGATTGGCGGATAACTCAGCGCGTTTGAAATAGGTCTGGCGACCCGCTTTATACTCCGCCATCTTATCCATCAGCCGCACACCATCCGGGAACATCAGATTCTCCAGAATGATTTTCATGTGTTGCTCGGCCATCTCTTTATCGAACGACTCTGAAATAATCGAACGTTTCGCAGGGAGCAAGCGATACTTGATTTGGGTTGTCTGATCCACAGGATGCAGCAAGTATTCAGCTTCGCCCTGATTGAAGTGAATAAACCCACTGATAACGCCATCTTTAATCAGATATTTGTGATAGTCCGCCTGCATGCTGGCCGCAAGTTGGGACATGCGAGCGATAATGTCGGCAAATTTTGCATGGCCCTGCAAAGCCTGCATCATGGTTTTCAATGCCTGCAGGGTCAGCGGGATAGTCCAGCCACTAACCATATTTTTCCGCAGCGACTGATTGGCCGGTTGTAAGGTGTCATCCCAGTCACCATCACCGTAACTGGAGAGAAAAGTCCCTGGTACCAGATGTTCAACGATATGGTCTATCTGGCGTTGAACGTGCTGCAGCAATGTTTCCTGCTGCTGTGTGAAAGCAAAACCATGCTCTATGCTGGTATAGGGCAATGGGGTATCCAGCAGAGCAAGGTGGCCCGTTGCCTGCAGATAATCCGCCAGTGCCTTCAACGGCCAGACCACGACATCACCGTGTGATTCCTGCTGCTGTTTTTGCCCGTACTCATCAAACATAAACCACTGTGGCCAGGTGCCGGTTTCCAGATACTGATGACGATAGGTCTGGCACAGGATCGCTTCCACCTGCTGATAGCGGCCCATTGCCATAAAGAATTCAAGCGGCCCTTGGGTAACATCACGAGTGCCCCAGGCAGCTCCTGCAGCTTGCTCCAAGCCGTGGGGAGAACTGTAGTGGACTAACGCATTGTGAGTAAACCAATGCATCGCATGATTGAGTTTCACTGCCTGTTGAGGTGCGGCGGAGAAGTGTATCGAGAAGTCATTCATCAGGTCCCTGAACTGGGCATGATACTGCTGTCTCTCATGGTGAAAATCCAGCCATGAACCGCGACTGTCTACACCCTTTAACACACCACCAAACGCGATACTGGCCTGCCGCTCGATCTGGCCTTTTAGCAGCAAATACAGGGGACTCTGGCTGTCACTATCAACCCGCTTCTCGACACCGGTGAAAGCCGTGCTGGCAATCATGCTGAATTGGGGGCCGGTGTCATCATGCTGTCGACTGATCAGCAACAGGTTGTCCTGCTGCTCGATCTCGATCAGCGACGCCTCTTCCAGATCCCCCATAACCAGTTGGTGACTGACGATAACGTTCAGTGGCCGCGCGAAACCAGAGATTTCTATATCCAGTTGGATCACTGGCTGGCTCTGGCTGGCAAAGGCACGTATCAGGATCAGCCCCCCCGCGAGTTTATATACCCAGCGTGAAAAATTAGTGCCAACTTCATATGCAGAAGGCATGGCCAGCAGGCGGTATTCACCCTCTATCTGTACTAGAATTCGCTGTCCGCTGCTTTTAAACAGATTGAGCAGATTACGATTAATCCCCAACAGTTTGTTGAGTGTCGTATTACCCAACGTCAAATGTGAGTTAAACACGCCATAGATAAAATGGGTGGAGTTCATAATCGGGTTATTGAAATCAAGATTATTACCGGAAGAAATAATGTGCCCGGTTGCTCGCTCCAGATAATGCTCTTTTGCTGCCAGAGTGACGTAATTGGCATCCTGATAGAAAAATGACAGTAATTGACCGTCAGATTCTTCAATGACGCGTTTCTCACCCGCAAACAGGTGTTCAATCTCATCCGACCGCAAGGTTTCACCTGACAGAGGACGCTGGGCATATCCTAACTCAACCGGTGCTTCCGCCTCGGTGGTCGGTAACGTCTCCGGTGGCCGGTAAGTCGCGCGGATCTGCGCAATATCCAATGGCTGTTCAAGATTGGCACCCGGTTGATGGCTGAGATAACTGCCGTAAAATACCTGACTGGCTTGCTCACCGCTGGAGAGCGTCACTGGCTGTAGCTGAAGTGCAACATAGGCCATTTCGTACTGATAGTTTTTATTTTCCAGCCGTGGTGTGTTGATAATGGTGGGTTGGTGAGTGAACTTGTATTGTTTGGCGAAAAACTGATACCCATCGGTAGAAAAACCGATCACCGGCGAAAAACTCCCCAATTGCAGCAAGGGGTTACCACAACTTTGCGGCAGGTTTTGCCTTGATGAGAGGATATAGCCGTACTCTTCAAGGTTAAATACCTTATGGTCCAGATACTGGCTACAGTAAGATTCATTGGTTTTGGTGGCAGAGAGATCGCATAACGAGAGATCTTGACCGTAGATCAGATCGTAGCGTAAGGCATCACAGCTTTTATTCTCTACCTGCACACTGTAGTAATAGGTGTTTCCTTGCCCGGTAGCAAAGGAAAGCATAGCCGTGGCCACAAAACGCGGAGAGGTGGTTTGCCAAATAACCTCACCTTGGGCATTTTTATATGTTTTTATCCCCTCATTGTGAAACAGCAACGGAGTAACCTGTACAATGCCATTGTTATCCCACTCGCGCAGATAGATATTAGCAATGGCCGCATCCTGTCTGGGGGTTTCAAACAGGTTGATCATGATGCTGTCTGCCAGCATATTTTTCAGCATATTACCCTGCATGAAATTAAATCGCAGCAGACCACTCTGAGCGCTGTATACAATATCGGTTACTGATGTAGTTATCATGTTATGCACTCTGAAAATGAGTAATACTCGTCAAACTTAAAGTTGTGTATGAACTGGCTGCATGGTCAATGCCGTTCGTGTGCCTTGCCCCTGATGAACCGCTACAACTTGCATTATTTAGAGTAAATTCTAGAGAATGTTTTTTTCTGTTTCTCTATCAAATAGGTGGCACTTGTCCATATTAAAATAAAATTGGTAGTTACTATTAATATTGGTTTCCCCCTCGGGATTTGGCTGTTTGCAAATCACTTGCTGCCCTGCCATAGTGAAATGGATATACTCATCAGCCCCCATAGCATCAACTCTGGTTATTTTTGATGATAAACTATTGATGGTGTTTTTAGCGTTGATGTTTATATCCTCTGGCCTGATACCAAAATAAATCTCCTGCCCTAAATAATGCTGAGCCTTGGTACTTTTATCCTCCGGCAGTGAAAAAATATGTTCACCACAACGGAGCACGATTTGATCACCGAAACGCTCAACGCGGGCAGTAAACAGATTCATTGCTGGTGAACCGATAAATTCAGCGACAAATTTATTGCGGGGGTGGTGATAGACATTTAACGGGCGATCCACCTGCATGATCTCCCCTTTGCGCAGAATACAGACTCGCTCACCCATCGTCATGGCTTCTACCTGATCGTGAGTGACATAGATCATCGTGGCTGGTTTACCGGCTTCACGCAGTTGCTGATGCAGTTTGCTGATGCGTAGGCGCATGGAAACGCGCAGCTTGGCATCTAGGTTAGAAAGCGGTTCATCGAATAAAAACACCGCCGGTTTTCTAACCATGGCACGCCCCAGCGCAACCCGCTGACACTGCCCACCAGACATCTCTTTAGGTTTACGTTGCAGCAGTTCTGTGATCTCCAGCAATTCAGCCGCCTCATGCACTCTCAACGCAATTTCTGCTTTAGTTTTCTTAGCGACTTTCAACCCAAATGCCATATTTTCATACACGGTCATGTGGGGATAGAGAGCATAGTTTTGAAATACCATTGCAATACCACGATCTTTCGGCTGAACATCGTTACATATTTTATCGGCAATGGTCAGTTCACCGCTGGATATATTCTCCAAACCAGCAATCATGCGTAGCATGGTCGATTTTGCGCAACCAGACGGACCGACTACCACCATAAACTCGCCCTCTTCAATATCCAGGTTGATATCGTGTAATGCATGCAAGCCATTCGGGTAGATCTTATTGACGTCACGCAGTTTCACACTGGCCATGACGAACCCCCTTCAATAGAAACGTTTCACTAAACTATGATTTGATCTACTTCACTGTCAACAGGGAATTTCCATTGTGATTATTTATGAGATAATCATCACATTTTATGAATTCAAAACACAACTAATTGATTTAAAAGATAAAAATATTTTTCCTATCTTTTTGTATCCATTTGTAATCAAAAGCGTCACCTGGGTCACATTTTAAATAAATGCTTGATGAAGCTATTGACCCATGATGAAAACCCTCAGAATAATAGAAACGTTTCTATTAGATATGTAATCTACCTCTAGCCAGAATCAAAAAGGATATTTGCATGAATAATAAAATAAAATTTTTATTTTACGCTATGCTGATGACATTCAGTTGCAGTGTCTTAAGTCTGCCGCTGTCAAGTGACAAAATACCCACTAAAAATGTGGTTATCACGCAATTAACCGTCGCAGAAAACCTCTACCCAAAGGAATTTAAAAGCGAGTTACAAAACAATCTCGATTTTTTCCGTGACGGGGTTGGCGTCGATGAAAAAACCAAAGTGCCTTACGATAATATCCGTATTGAAGGCGATAAAATCGTAAAAGGGTATTATACCAATACGACAGAAATCGGTTTATATCTTAATATATTAACCGAGGCAGCTAAGGCCGGTGATCATAATGCGTTGCTGAGAATTAAAGAAACTCTTTCTACATTGGAACAGGCCCCTAAGTGGAAAGGGTTATTTTATTGGCCTTATGATATTCGTGGTGACAAATTATTGATCAATAAAGATGAGATTGTTCCTGCAGTAGATAATGGGAATCTCGCTTTTGCGTTGGCTGGAGTCGCTGGCGCATTTATGAATACGAATAACACCGATAAGCAAGAGATTGTGCAGCGTATTCAGGTGCTGCTCGATGGACAAAAGCCAGGATGGGCTGCGCTGTATGATGAGATGAAAGGGTTGCTCTCTTCCGGGTGGTCAACGAAGAATGATGCCCCACTGGGCTATTATATCGACCGCAAAGCCAACGAAAGTCGGCTTGCCGTTGCTTGGGCTATTCTGGTGACACAGGATATGGGGGCAAAGTCAGTTCCGATAGAGGCTTTCCATAAAATGGAGCTCTATACTCAACACTACAAAGTAAAAGATCAAAGCTACAATCCGATACTGACGTGGGACGGGGCCTATTTTCAGCTTATGTTACCGCAGATTTGGTTGAACGAACGCAAGCTGGTGCCGGATTACGGCATAGTAAAAGACCATACTTTTATTCAAAAAGTTTATGCCACCAAGAATGGTATTCCAATGGTCTCCTCTTCTGCCACCGTGGATGACGGCTATAACGCTTTCGGCGTACCACATCTTTCAGAGAGTAAAGTTCGCTTCAATAATAAAGTTGACGAGAGTGTGACAGGTACACCTCATGCAATAGCACTCTCTTATATTGTTGACCCTGTAGATGCTGTCAGTGCGTTAAAAAAACTGAAAGCAATCTATCCACATATTGAATCCCCTTACGGCTGGTATGACGCTGTCGATAGCAGTGGCCGGATGACAAAAAATATTCTTTCTCTGGACACCGGCATGTTTGTTGGGGCTTTTCTTGCCAAAGAGATTAATGCTGATGTAGACACCTATCTACAAAGCAAAGGCTATACCTCACTGCTGCAAGAGATGTATCAATCTTACACCCCGAACAATTATAAACAACTGGACGGTATGCTGCGTACCGAGAGCGATAGGCTGTAACACCCATTCCCTCAATGTTGAAAAGGACAGGTATAGCAACTGATGAAAAAAGGACGACAGATATGAAGAGACTATTGCTAGCGACACTTTTGCTTTGCGGCTGTGATCAATCAACCCAAGCCCCTGCCAGCACAACGGCACAGGATATGGTCATCACACAGCTCAACGTCCCTGCACAATTCTACCCAACGGGCTTTGCTGATGAGTTACAAAACAATCTCAATTTTTTCATTGATGGGGTCGGTGTCGATGAAAAAGCCAAGGTGCCGTACGACACGATCCAGGTAGAGGGCGATGAGATCGTAAAAAAGTATGAAACCAATACCACAGAAATCGGCCTATATTTGAGTATCTTAACCGAAGCGACCAAGACAGGGGATCGCAAAGCCCTGTTGCGAATTAAAGAAACCCTGACAACGTTGGAACAGGCCCCCAAGTGGAATGGCTTGTTTTACTGGCCCTATTTTATTAATGAAGGTGCGTTGACGATCCCTACAGAAGGGTTAGTACCTTCAGTGGATAACGGTAACCTCGCTTTTGCACTGGCCGGCGTGGCTGGCGCATTTATGGATGCCGATGATGCCGATAAGAAGGAGATTGTGCAACGTATTGAAACACTGCTGGATGCGCAGAAAGAGGGCTGGGCTGCACTCTACAATGTAGAGACGGGTTTGCTTTCTGGTGCCTGGTCAACAAAAGAGAATGCGTTACTGAGCTACTCAATCGATCGCAAAGCCAACGAAAGCAGGTTATCCGCTGCCTGGGCTGTTCTGGTCACACAGGATATGGGCGATCAAGCAGTACCCATCACTGCATTCAATAACATGGAGCTTTATACCAAAGAGTATGTCATCAACGGCAAAACCTATACTCCATTACTGACCTGGGATGGCGCCTATTTTCAGATGATGCTGCCACAAATCTGGCTGGATGAACGTAAGCTGATGCCAGACTATCAGATGGTAGAAGATCACACGGTAATGCAAGCAATCTATGCTGCCACCTATAGCATTCCGATGATCTCTTCGTCTGCAACCGTGGATGATAGTTATTATCCTTACGGGGTGCCTGAACTGTCTGAAAATAAAGTTCGTTTAGATGGCTATATTCAAGAGGATTTTACCGGCACGCCTTATGCAACCGCGCTGTCTTATATTGTTGATCCTGCGGCAGCGCTGAGCGCACTAATTAAGCTCAAAGAGGATAACCCACAGATTCAGTCCCCTTATGGCTGGTATGACGCTATAGATCGCAACGGAAATATGACAAAAAACATCCTCTCCCTGGATGTAGGAATGTTTGTCGCTGCTTTTATGGCTAAGGATATTAATGCCGATGTTGATAAATATCTGCAAAGGAAAGGCTATATGCCGCTATTACAACAGATGTATCACTCCTACGTGCCTAATACGGTCATACACTAGGTAATTTATCTATACCCAAATGACTACGAGATAAAACCCTGTCGGCTGAGGTTCTAATTATTTTTTGGCATGCGCCCTAAATAATTCTAGTCGCATGATGGGTATAACAACTTTTTGTAATAGCAGCGTGAGCTTATAAACATGAAGAGACTTTTATTGTCAGCATTGATCGTGTCGCACAGTGGTTTATTATTGGCGGCTGATACCACTGAAACACTATCAGCCCCTAGCCGCGGTGATACAGTGACGATTAGGAATTCCAACCTAGATTTATTTGGTGTATCAAGAAATTTCGGAGACATTATTTTTGTTGATGATGACCCAATACGGCAAAACACAGCACCTAAAAGAACGCGTCTTTTTAGTGGTTACGAATATGAGAATATAAAATTCTCTAATCATCCTGGTCAGCTGTATCGCAGCTTTGTTATTGCAGATGGAACGACCAAAATTACCGATAGCTTCAACATGGGTTATGTATTACGTAGTTCCTCGATTTATGATGGTTTAGAAAAAAATCGATATGTAGGCTCAGACAAAGTACGTCGTGATACCTTTTCACATCTGGAACTGCTGCCAAAATATCTTAACTGGGTAAATGAAAACCTAAGCTATGGGGCTGAACTCGGCTATGAACGTACCACAGAGGCTAAGGATGTACCCGAAAAATTGATGTACCATATTCGCCCGGAAATCAACCTGGGTTTTGGCCGTAACTTTCTGCACCTTGATACTGAGTTTGGGTGGATAGAGCGTACCGATCGTGGTGCTTATATCGAAACTGAGCCTTTGTATTTATACCGCGTCACAAATAACTTTAATGTCGGTTTTAAAGCTTATTATCACGCAGAGGATAATGATTTCAGATGGCGGGAAACGGCAATTCGGCCTTTGGTACAGTTTCGCTTTGCTAATGATACGTATTTAGAGCTGCGCTTGGAACATGGTGGCATTCGTACCAATGATGGCAGCGGCTATAACTACAATAATTATGCTTTGTATACCGAAATACCCTTTAATAAAAGCCTGTCATTGATGGCAGACTTAAAATATAAAGATCAAAAGCAACATCAAGGCAATGAATGGTCTTGGGGGAATAAAAAAGACACATTCGGCAAAGTTGGCTTTATTTTTAATTTCTAAATATCCCCATTAAACGTCAAGTTGCATGTGTACTGGCAGGTTAAATTAACCTCTATCAAACAGTTGGGGACTATGAGCCTCACCGCGTAGCCAGTGTAAGTGCTATTCAAATAGGTCTATGACCCGTTTGTTGCCTTCCTGCAACTCGAATTATTTAAGGTATCGTATTTTTATTGAAAATATAAAAATTCCAGAATATTGCAAAATTTCGTATATAGAGGATTAAGGACTACTATGAGCAACCTTATAACATGGCGATTATCTGCCATGACTATGGCATTATTAGCTAGCGGCAATAACTATGCCGATGAAACATTCCACTTCGCTCAGCAGCCGAATAATAACGGTAATCATACGGTGGCCACAGCCACTGGGATCAATCAATTTCAGCTGTCGGACCTAATGGCCAGCGCCGAAGGCAAACCGGTGGATGCAACCAATTCAGGCGCATTGTCACTCACGGTTGCCCCCACTCAGGGCGATGCACAAGCCAGTGGAGTACTCATTACCTCGGGTACTTTTGCTAATCAGGCTGCGGGCAGGATCACCATCAGGGCCAATGCTCTGGATGGGCAAGCAACTGCCAGCGGATTACAGCCAACCGATGCCTATTGGTCTACGGTGATCAACAGTGGCAACGTCAATGCTAACGCTGACAGCCTATCAGCCGGTGCAGCAGCTTATGGTATTAATTCTGGTTTGGCTTTCTCTGACAGTGCCAGCGATCACTATGGCGATCACATGATGCTACGCAACGATGGCAGTATGCAGGTTAATGCAGCGGCGAGCCAAGGGGCTGATGCTTTTGGCATTTACTCTAATGCTGGCAACGGTCTCATCAATAACGGCAATTTGCTGGTTACTGCACAATCAGCCGGAGGCAATGCGGCCGCCACTGGCTTGTATACCATTTCTGCCAACCCTAGCGTCGAACCCGAGCCAGGGAATCAGAATAACCCGACCTATTTAATGAGCAACAATGGTTTGTTAACGGTGTCCGCCACCGGCAGTAATGCCACCGCCAGCGGTATCCATACCGAAGCAGAAGGTGTCACCATCAATAATAGCGGGACACTGCTGATTAATGCTGTCGGCAACAGCACCAGTGGGATTGCCGCCGCCTATGGAGTTAATGTCGTGAATGGCAGCGCAACGCTAAATTCTAGCGGAAAAATCCTTACATCCGCCTCTGGTGGTGCTCAGCGGCAATCCTATGAAGTGATGGCAAATGGCTCGATGGTCAATATCACGCAATATGTCCTCACGCTGGACGGTAGCATACCTTGGGCGGTCAGTCATGGAGGGACAATCACACTCGGGAATAACGACCAAGGTGCCGACCTGGTATTCATGGCAGGAACCTTCAGCGAGGGCTTCGCTTATGGTAAAGCCTACAATCTGGCGTCACTGGCGTACGATACCACACAGAATACCCCTGCGTTAGTAGGAGGAACTATTGCTTCCATGCGCAGCATTTCGCCAGATTTCAAAGTCAATTACATCAGTTCAAGTAGCGGAGGTAGCCTGGGTACGGCAGCGCTGGTCTATGCGCCGGAGGTTTCCCATGCGGGAATATCCGCATTGGCTCAGCGTTCTACCATGGAGCAGGCGTCTACTATTATCTCTTCTCGGTTGTATGGGCAAATGGTGGACAATACCGGTTGTAATCAAACCCTGTCGGAAGCAGATAACTGCCTGTTTATTAATCCTTATGCCGGAGAGTATCGCCGTAATCAGGACACGGCGGGTTACACCGGTCAACGTGCTGGCATCATGATGGGCCAGGATTATCAGCTAAACGATTGGCAGTTGGGGTGGCATGGTGGTTATGAAAGTGCCAGCACCAACTTTAATGGTGCCTCCGCAGGGCGAAAGGAAGACGTAAACACATTGATACTGGGGTTTCAGGGAGGAAAACATCTTTCTAAAGATCTGTTTATCGCGGCGACGAGCTCCTGGTTCCACAGTAAAACAGATTATCATGACAGCAATACCTATTACGGTGTCGGCAGCCAGAGCGGCAGTTATGACAGTAACGGCGTGTACAGTGATGTCTCCATCGGCCAGAGTTGGCAACTGAATCGTAATTATACGGTAACACCGATGGCAGGTCTGACGCATATCTGGCAGCAACGTGATGGCTATATTATTTCATCGAATAACAGTGATTATGACCTGCTGGATACGCATTATAGCCGCTACAGTGATAACGCTGTGGCTGGCCACGTTGGATTACGCCTTGATGGCCGTTATCCCATCACCCAGGATACATTGCTGAAGCCATTTGTGAGCATTGGGTTGCAACAAATGCTTTATGGTAACGAGATTGTTATTGACCAACAGGTTGTCAATTCACCGGTTGTGGGGGTGAGTACCAAAGATAAAACGACACAAGGTACGTTTGATCTCGGTATGTCATTGGTAAGCAATAACAGTTTGTCTTCTGATCTCAGGGTATCTGGTTCGGCAAATGGTGAGCGTCAGGACTTTACCGGCTGGGCAAATATTACTTGGTCTTTCTAAGGGCAATACCACGGAGCAAGGGGAGGCGTAGCGCCCGCTGGATTTGTCAAGGGTGTAGGTTGTCTGCGGCCCATGGCTCGGCCGCAGTCACTGGTATTAAAGAGGACAAGACAGTTTAGCGGCCGAAACGTCTGCATGATTATCAGGAAGTACCGAGCAAGTTGCTCACTCTATTCTTCTTCCTACCAGGCTTATCAGTAGCAAAGGGCGCATTGCGCCCTTTTACTCTATTTTTGGTGGGTATTCAGTTAAACCGCGTCTTCACTGGCCTGTGGTACAGGCAAGCGGAAGCTACGGGTAACAAAAGCCAGATAAAGCAGACCGATCGCCGCCCAAATCAACCCCAACGTCATCGAACTGGATTCCAAATTGATCCACAGCGCCCCAACGGTCAGAGCCCCCATCACTGGCAGGATCAGATAATTGAAAGTATCTTTCACCGTGCGGTTCAACTTGTCGCGAATATAGAATTGCGAAATTACTGACAGGTTAACAAAGGTAAACGCTATCAGTGCGCCAAAGTTAATCAATGCTGTTGCTGTCACCAAATCAAATGAGATAGCAGACAAGGCGATCGCTCCGACTAACAATACATTCAGTGCCGGTGTGCGCCATTTCGGGTGTACATAACCGAAGAAACGCTCAGGGAAAACGCCATCACGCCCCATCACATACATCAGGCGTGACACGCCTGCGTGTGAAGCCATGCCAGAAGCCAATACGGTGACACAGGAGAACACCAAGATCACTGACTGGAAGAACTTACCAGCAACATACAGCATGATTTCCGGCTGTGAAGCATCAGGCTCTTTAAAGCGCGAAATATCCGGGAAGTACAACTGTACAAAATAGGACACCACGATAAAGATAATGCCACCGATTAATGCGGTCAGGAAGATCGCTTTCGGAATGACATTCTCTGCGTCTTTAGTTTCTTCAGATAACGAACTGATGCCATCAAAACCAAGGAACGAGAAGCACAGGATTGTCGCCCCCGTTATCATCGGCACTATATGCGCATTTTCAGACCAGAAAGGACGGCTGCTGACCAGCGTACCCGCACCTTCACCGTTTGAAATGCCATGCACGACCAGGCAAAGGAAAACAACCATGATAGCCACCTGCACTACCACAATAATGGAGTTCAGGTTAGCAACCAGTTTGATACCTCGCAGGTTGAAAAACGTCATCAAGGCAACCAATGCCAAGACAAAAATCCACGAAGGAACACCAGGGAAAATGGCTTCCAGGTAAATTTTTGCCAACAGAATGTTGATCATTGGCATGAACAAATAGTCCAGCAAAGATGACCAACCGACCATAAAACCGACATGTGGGTTTATCGCTTTCTGGGCATAAGTATAAGCAGAACCGGCAGATGGGAATTTCCGTACCAGTTTCCCATAGCTCAGAGCGGTAAACAGGATCGCCAACAAAGCAAAAGCATAAGCAGTCGCGACATGACCATCAGTCAGGCCTGATACGATACCGAAAGTGTCAAAGATAGTCATTGGCTGCAAATAGGCCAATCCCATCATGACAACTGGAACTAAAGTCAGCGTTTTACGCAGTTGGACGCGTTGGCTAGAAGATGCGGAGGTGGTGATGTTATCGGACATCGCAAAGCCCCCCCTTACCTTCAGCCTTGCGGATAGTAGACACGCCTAGACTTAAGGTTGCGGGGAAACTTCGCAACTTGCGACTAAATTCTAAAAAAGGGATGAGGGAAGCTGGATAACGAGGCAAAGCTGCCTGAGTTGCTCCATAATCGCTGCGACCGCAGCGGAAACCGGCGGGCACCGGTGCTAAAGTGAAAAATTGCCCCATCTTTCTTATCCTCATGAGTCACGACCATAGAGTTTTGGTTGATCGCAACGAAACTATTTATCTATCCGGCTCGATGTCCGGCCTCGCTTGGTGTGTGAAATTCACTGGTGTAAAACGTAATGCAAAAAAATAACCGACGCGTTGAAACGTCGGCTATTTTCATATCGGTTATTTTGCACCATTACGTGCCAAAAAAACAAGCTTTGAATACCTTCTTATGCAAATTTTTTTGGCTAAGCCCCGTCCACCACCTCTGAGATTACAGGACGCGTCTTTCCTCCTGCGAGGTTTAGGTAGAAGACAGGTTCAACGAATTGTTTCAAAGACAGAAATGACTTCACGCATTTTTTAGCATCCAGTCAATTTCGGTCTCCGTCACCAACCTTTCGAACTGCATCAATTCCCCCATTTTACAAGCGTGATAAACGTACGAGAAACGTTCGCCCAGGTAATGTGTCAGTTCTTTTTGATGCTGGAACTCATACAGAGCATCGCTTTGGCGGATCGGAAATGCTAATCCTTCCTGTTCTAATCCATTGCCATTAACCTGTTTAGGCAACGGTAATTCCGTATCTAGCCCGTACAGCATACCTGCCAGGATCGCTGCAACCACCAGGTAAGGGTTGGCATCCGCACCTGCAACACGATATTCAACGCGGTGATTTTCCGCATCGCTGCAGGGAATTCGCAGTGCCACTGTACGATTGTTATACCCCCAAGAAGCCTGACAGGGCACATACATGCCGGGTTGGAACCGACGGAAAGCATTCACATTAGGCGCCAACAGGGCCATTGAGGCAGGCATCAGGGTGATCATTCCAGCTAGCACCCGTTTAAGCAGCGCCGAATCTTCTCCCTCACTGTCGGCAAACAGATTCTTGCCTGCACTGTCTATCATGCTGATATGGACATGCATTCCGCTGCCCGCATAGTCAGCGTAAGGCTTGGCCATAAAGGTTGCATGCATGCCGTGATGTTCAGCAACCTGCCGTACCAACCGCTTCAGCCCTAAGGCATGATCGCAAGCTTGCAACACATTATCGGTATGATTCAGATTCACTTCGAACTGGCCCGGAGAAGCTTCAGCCACCACCCCATCCGCAGGTAAACCTTGCAACTTAGCCAAGGTATCAATATCGTTCAACACGTCCACAAAATTATTCAGATTATCCAGCGAGTAAACCTGGCTCTGCACGCTACGCTCTTGAGTACCCGGTGCGCAAGGTGGTTGCAGGTCACCTTGTGGATCCCGCTGTCGGTCGATCAGATAAAACTCTAACTCTACCGCCACCACAGGGAATAATCCGCGTTGGCGTAAAGCCTGCCATATTCGGTTGAGAACGTTGCGGGGTTCAACATCAAATGGCGTACCATCTTCATCCAGCATGGTCAGCAACACCTGCCCAATGTGTTCTGGGTCTGCTGCAGAAGGCGTTAGCGTGCCAGAAATAGGCATACAGATCCGATCAGGCTCCCCTAATTCCTGTCCTAGACCAGCTTCTTCAACAACATTGCCAAGAATGTCCATGGCGAATACCGAAGCAGGGAAATAGCACCCCTTTTCTATTTTTTTTAAACCGGAGACGGGGATACGTTTACCGCGAAAGGAACCATTAAGGTCAGTGAGAAGGATATCGATGTATTGTGTTGCAGGATGGCGTTCCAAATAGTGAGTCACCTCAAGTTGGAACGCGCTACTTCGCCTTTCTTCATGCTGTGCTAAATCTTTAACTACTGCGCTATTGGTTTGCATACATCACCCGCCATTGTGCTCTTGGGAATGCTTTAACTGCCCGACTCAATACATAGTTTATTTTTCTGCAAAATGCGCCAAAATCAGGCGCTCGAAATAACATCCACATTATGAAACATAGCTTTAACATAAACGCTTTGCAAATATTGCAAATACGTTTATTTATCCGCCACACACTGCTAAATTTATAATATATTGACCAAAAAGGCGTTATTTGCATTTTTATCACACCGAATTTAGAGCACCGAAGCGCTGGCTATGGGCAATATATTTTCCAATCGTATTCAAACTGACGGTATCATGCCGTGTTGATACTCCCCCGGCAGATAGCCTACTCCGGGGATTACTGCCGTCTGTCACTCCAATCAAAAGGAACTACCGCTATGAGCGAAGTCAGCTTGGCACCAGGCAAGCGCCTGTCTCAGATCCGTCAACAGTTGGGTTTGTCGCAGCGTAGGGTCGCCGAACTGTCCGGATTAACCCACAGTACCATCAGTACGATTGAACAGGATAAAGTGAGCCCTGCTATCAGCACGCTGCAGAAACTGCTAAAGGTCTATGGGTTATCGTTGTCTGAGTTTTTTGCAGAACCTGAGCCACTCGATGAACCCAAAGTGGTAATCGAGCCGGAGGATCTGATCGAGATTGGTAGCCAAGGCGTTTCCATGAGGTTGGTGCATAATGGCAGTCCAACACGCAGCCTGGCTATGATGCTAGAAACCTATCAGCCAGGTACAACCACTGGCGAGAAACTAAAACATCAGGGTGAAGAGATAGGTACGCTGCTTGAAGGGGAAATCATGTTGACGGTTAACGGCCGAAGCTATCTGCTGAGAGCGGGCCAAAGCTATGCGATCAATACCAGTATGCCCCATAGCTTTAGCAATACTTCAACACAGGTTTGCAAAATTATCAGCGCCCACACGCCAACCACTTTCTGAAACCCGTCACATTGACGGGGAAGAAACCAAGCAGAAGTAAAAAAGCCCGTCCTCTGTGCCGTCGGGCTTTTTGGCGCATCCCTCCAGGCTAGTCCATTTCAATGCGTTGCTGCGTTGTTTGTCCACCAAACCTCACGTCTTGTCTTATCGCCAGCAGCGCTCTCGTACAATTAAAGAGCCCTGTCCTTGTGTAACGGAACTATTCTGACACCATAAACCAGCGGCGTGATGGTGATTCGTCTTGTCGCAGATCGCCATGTTGAGAAATGTTGTAAAAACAGACTCAACATTCACTTACATCAAAAAGGGACAAACGCCCCAGTACACAAACCTGTTGTGCTGATTTATTTTCCTGACTTTCTCTGTAGTTCCAAGCCATTAAAAAACGGTTACGCAAATGATATGAGTTATCATTTGCATTTACATTCATATTAAATTCCTTACAATGCCCTGACGCTTTACCTGTGGAATAGAAACCCTATTGGGTAGCGTTAAATAATTTACTTTTAAATCAATTAACTAACAGAGTCTCTGTTAACCTCAGGCCAGGAATGTTTCTATCATGGAAAAAACAAACTACAACACGTTGTTGGCACTCGTCCTCGCTACACTTGCCAGCAGCGGCGTGATTGCGGCTCAGCAAGATACAATGGTGGTCACCGCCTCCGGTTTCCAGCAAAGAATTCAAGATTCAGCGGCATCGATTTCAGTGATACCACGTCAGCAGCTTGAAACCAGAGCTTATCGCGACGTAACCGATGCACTGAAAGACGTACCAGGCGTTGTCATTACTGGCGGTGCCAGCAGCAGCGATATCAGCATTCGTGGCATGTCCTCCAAGTACACACTTATCCTAGTGGATGGCAAACGCGTGGATACCCGAGGTACACGCCCAAACAGCGATAACTCAGGCATCGAGCAAGGCTGGCTGCCTCCGCTACAAGCGATTGAGCGTATTGAAGTTGTACGTGGCCCCATGTCCTCCCTCTATGGCTCTGATGCCATGGGCGGCGTGATTAACATCATCACACGCAAAACCTCCACGACCAAAGGCTGGACAGGTTCTCTTCAAGGTGAAACCACCTTCCAGGAACATCGTGATTCTGGGGATATTTTCCAGACTAACGCCTTTGCCTCTGGAGCGTTAATTGAAGGATTACTTGGCCTGAGGATTAATGGCCTGCTCTCAAAACGTGTTGAAGATCACATTGTTAACGGTTTTAACGAACAACAAATGCGCAGTGGCACTGCCGTGTTCCGTCTGACGCCGGACGAGAAGAATGACTTTGACTTTGAAATTGGTCGTTCGCTGCAAGATCGTAACAGTAATCCGGGTAAATCCGTCAGACTGGAACAATGCAATAGGGGTATATGCAAGCCAAATACCTCTAGCGAAAATCTTTACACCCGAACCCACTACTCCCTTACCCATAACGGTTATTACGATTTCGGTAACAGTACCAGCTACATTCAGCGTGAAGAAAGTAATAATCCAGGACGAGATATGATGATGTACAACACCATCTTCAATACTCAGACGCAATTTGATCTTGGTGCACACCTACTTAACCTTGGCGGTCAGTATCGTTATGAAAAACTTGCCGATGGCGGTAATCAGCTTGAAGCTGCCGACGGGTTAAACCAGCTAACTCGCTGGAGTTGGGCACTGTTTGCCGAGGACGAATGGGCCTTAACCAATGATTTTAGCCTGACTGGCGGGCTGCGCATGGACCAGGATGAGAACTACGGCAATCATTGGACACCAAGAGTCTACGGTGTATGGCACCTGACCGAGCGGTGGACACTTAAAGGCGGCTTATCTGCAGGTTATCGTTCACCGGATCTGCGTCAATCCTCCGCTTACTGGGGGCAAATAACGGGAGGCGGAGTAAGCCGGGGGATTATTGTCGGCAACCCGGAGTTGAAACCAGAAAAAAGTCTGAGCCAGGAAATTGCGCTTTTATGGGATAATCAACAGGGGCTGAACGCGGGTATCACGCTGTTTAACACCGATTTTAAAGACAAAATCACCGAAGTACGTCGTTGCAATAACGTGAACGACCCTGCCTGTACCATTGGTAATACCCATTATGATTTCATCAGCGATCGCGTTAACGTGGATGAAGCCAATATGCGTGGGATTGAAGCCACCGCAGGATGGGACATTACTCAAGATTGGACGTTAACGGCCAACTATACCCTGACAGACTCTGAACAAAAAAGTGGGCCGTTCAAGGGTAAGGCACTGAACCAAATGCCGAAGCACATGATTAACACCGTGCTGGACTGGCAAGCAACGCAAAATGTCAGCCTATGGTCACGGGTCAACTTCCGTAGCGAGACTTCTGAATACCTTAGCCGTACCTCAATGGCAACCAGTACTCCGTCCTACACCTTTGTCGACGC